>JBGPBV010000075.1:0-29247 GCA_041481445.1 Vicinamibacteria bacterium | reverse complement strand
CGTCTACCCGCCGAGCTCGATCAGGGAGAGGGAGCCTCCGGAGTCACCGGCGGAAAAGGCGACTCCGGCGGACGACCTCTACCGGAAGATCGCCGACGCTCTCGACCGCAAGTGGGTGCTCAGCTCGTTCGGGAGGGACCTGCGCGCGCTGGGCGGGGCCACCGCGGGCGGGGGCCGCTGGGTCGGCGGGGATGGGGGCGAGTACTACCGGGGGAAGGGACCCAAGGCCCTCTTCGTCGACGAGCCGTCGCTTGGCCACCTGATCGGTTTCCCCATCTACGTGGGCCTGGGCTTCATGCTCGTGGGGCCGCTCGCGTACTGGGTGGCCTGGAGCGCTCGTCACATCTTCCTCGGCGCCATCGGCAACCCCTGCCGGCGGACGATCGCAGACGTCCTCCGCGACGGTCCGACCCATGCCTACTGCGTCCTCCCGTCACGCAGCACGTGGCGGCGGGCCCTCGGACAGGCGGGAATCGAGCTGATCGATCCGGACGATCCCCGGTCCGAGGGCCGCCTGCCCGCACCGAACCCGGTGGCGATCGACGCCTTGCCCAATGCCACGGCCCGCGACTGGGAGCGGCGGCGGCGCACCCACGTGCTCGAGCGGGCCCTGCGCGGCGAGCACTGCGTGATGGTGTTCGCGACGACGCCTCCGCTCGTGGCCGGCGGCTCCGCGCCGGCCGCGCTCGCCGACGTCGAGTGGCTGACGATGCTCGGCCGCTTCTCGCTGGTCTGGCTGCGGACGCCTCCCCTGGAACAGGACCGGGCCGATGAGGAGGCCAGCCGGCTGGGGGCGGAGACGCCGGAAACGTGCGCGTTCCTGGCCGAGGAGATCCACGCCAGCCCCGAGCTGGCCCTGGCCTGCGCGCGCCTTCCGAAAGGGAGCTTCGCGGAGTTCCGCCACGAGGACCTGGTCGTGCACCTCGCGCGCCTGGCCGCGCCCGCCTACGCGGAGCTGTGGAGCGCCTGCGTCCCCGAAGAGAAGCTCACGCTCCTGCAGGTCGCTCAGGAAGGCGTGGTCAATCCCGCGCGCACGGAAGCCGTCCGCTCCCTCCTCAACAAGGGGCTGCTCCGGCGACGGCCCGAGCTCGTGGTGATGAACGCGAGCTTCCGGCGCTTCCTGGCCACCGTGCCCGACCGCGCGGAGGTGCTGGCCCTGGAGTCGGCGCGCACGGACGCGTTCTCCTGGGACGACGTGAGGCTGCCCATGCTCACCGCGGGCGCGGTCGCGGCTTTCGTGGTGTTCTCGACCGAGCGGCAGGTCTTCGATTCGACGCTGCTGTTCGTGTCGACGGTGGGCGCGACCGCCCTGCCCGCGATCACCCGCGTGGTGTCCTCGCTGGGCGCGCGGATGGCGTCGGGCAGCTCTTCGGACACGGCGACGCCGGCGTGACCTCTCACCTGCGTGACCGGTCGTCCGTGAGGAGGTCGCATGGCTGATCTGTCCTGCTACGACACCGCCTATCCACCGGGCGTGCGCACCCGCGAGGATTCCCTGGTCAAGGCTCGCCGCGACCGACTGGGCGACGCGCTGCCCGATCATCGCGTGGGGCTGGCCTTCTCGGGAGGCGGGATCCGGAGCGCGACGTTCTGCCTGGGAGTCGTCCAGGCCCTGGCCGCCCACCGCCTGCTGCGGCGGTTCGACTACCTCTCGACGGTGTCCGGCGGCGGTTACCTGGGGTCGTTCCTGGGCGCGCTCATCTGCCGCACGGGGCTGCGCAAGGAAGACGTCGTGGTCGGGCTTGGTCCGGAGGAGGTGAAGAAGAGGCTGGCGGACGCTCAGGGCCGAAGCGAGGTCCTCGAAGTGGTGCGCGAGAGGGTCCGCATGAAGGTCCGCGTCCCCCTGGGGGACACGCCCGCCGAGAAGGCCGAGCGCCTGGCCAGGCTCTCGTTCGTCCCCGGCCCGAAGCCGGAGGACATCGACCTCGACCAGGAAACGGCGGTGGCCCGGGTGACGGCGGCCGGCGGCGCCGCCATCGACGACGTGGAGGCCGTCCTCGCCGATCCCCACTCGACGGTGATCGACTGGCTGCGCGAGAACGGACGCTACCTCTCACCGAACGGCGGGGGAGACGAGCTGCTGGCGGCGGCGACCTACCTCCGCAACCTCGTCGCCGTCCAGGTCGTCTTGGCCTCGCTGGGGCTCCTCATCCTCTCCGTCCTCGCCGTGGTGCGGGCCATGGCCGGCCGGTGGATCGATCTCGAGGGCTCGCAGTTCTCCCACCTCACCTGGCGCCTCTGGTGGAGCCCGTACCTGGTGCTCGCGGGCGCCGTCTTCGTGGTCCTCGCCGTGCCTCTGGGCTGGGCCTACTGGTCCTGCCCTCGCGACCAGCGGCCGCCGGGCACGGCCGGGTTCTTCTCGCAGACGCTCCCCTTCCTGAGCATCCTGGCCACGGCGGGCACGATGGTCGCGATCGGGCTCGGCACGGTGATGAGAGTCCCCCTGGCCGTGCAGCTCCTCGCCGGCCTGATCGGCGGCGTCACCATCGTGCTGCTCGTGGGGCTCCGGGCCGTCGCCCTCCTGCGGCCGACGCGCTCCTACTGGAAGATCGCGCGCAACCGCCTCACCATCGCCTTGCGCAACGCGCTCGTGCTGAGCGCGGTCATCGCGGCCATCGCCTTCGTCGATTCGCTGGGCCAGACGCTGTACATCTGGGTGATCGCCCACGACGGGGTCGGCCCCGGGAGGAGCCTGGCCTCCGTGACCGGGGTGGTCGCGCTGGCCGCCGCCGCCAAGAAGCTCGTCGGCCTCCTGCCCAAGAAGGGCGACGCGCGCCCGCGCCTGCCCGTCGCCCTCCTCGCCGGCCTCTGCGCCGCCGTCCTGCTCCTGGCCGGCCTGGCCGTGCTCTCGGCGGGCGTGCACGCGGTGGCGTGGCTGGGCCATCCGCCCCTGGGGGATCCCTGGCACCAGCTCGCCGGAGGCTGGCCGCGCGGGGACACCGCCACGGGAATGTCCCGCCGCGCCCTGGCCTGGCTGCTCGGCATCGCCGCGATCCTGTTCGGCATGATCGCCCCCGACGTGAAGTTCATCAACCTCTCGTCCGAGCTGTCGCTCTACGCCGGCCGCCTGGTTCGCAGCTACCTGGGCGCGTCCAACCCGCGCCGCGCGGAGGGGGCGAACAAGCGGATCACGGAGACGATCGAAGGCGACGACCTGCCCTACGCCGCCTACTCGCCCGACGGGGGCGGGGGACCGTTGCACCTGGTCAACGTGACCGTGAACCAGACCGTGGACGGCGAGTCCCAGATCGAGCAGCGCGACCGCAAGGGGCTCCCGATGGTGGTGGGCCCCCACGGCCTCAGCGCGGGCGTGAGATCGCATGCCCTCTGGGAAGAGGGCCGCGAGAAGATCCGCGCGGTGCACACGGAAGGACAGCCGGAGTTCCATCTGCTGGCGAGGGACGCGAGCACGGAGGCGCTCGCGGTCGAGCGCCTCACCATCGGAGAGTGGGTCGCGGTCTCGGGCGCCGCCTTCTCCACCGGCCTGGGCGCCCGCACCAGCATCGGCCTGAGCGCGCTGCTCGCCCTGCTCAACGTGCGGCTCGGCTACTGGTGGGACAGCCAGATCCACCCCGGCGACCGCGCCCAGCGCGCCACCCCCGCCCCCGCCGAGCGCCTGGCCGCGGCGATCAGCCATGTGTTCCCGGTCCAGAGCCATCTCGTGCAGGAGATGCTGGCGCGCTTCCACGGGCCGGGCCGCCAGCGCTGGTACCTGACCGACGGCGGCCACTTCGAGAACACCGCCGTCTACGAGCTGATCCGCCGGCGGCTGCCGTTCATCGTGGCCTGCGACTGCGGCGAGGACGCCGGCTACGACTTCGAGGACCTCGCTGCGCTCGTGCGCAAGGCGCGCACGGACTTCTCCGCCGACATCCGGTTCCTCGGGTCGAAGGAGATCGATGACCTGGTGGGGGACACACCCCTGCGCCGGCTCGTCGGGACGCTGGACGAGCTGCGGCCCAGGAAGGACGAGGACCATCCCGTGCCGGTGTCGGCCGCGCATGCCACCCTGGCCCGCGTCGAGTACCACGAGCATCCCAGCGCCGCCGCGTTCCCCCGGCGCTCGGTGATCTTGTTCATCAAGCCGACCCTGGTCGGCGGCGAGCGGCGCGACATCATCCAGTACAAGTCCGCGCACGGCTCGTTCCCGCAGGAGTCGACGGTGGACCAGTACTTCGACGAGGCCCAGTGGGAGAGCTACCGCGCCCTCGGCCACCATGTCGCGGCCGCGCTGTTCGCGACCATGGAAGGCCGGCGGCTGGTGGGCCTGGCGGACGGGGTGTGATACCGTCCGCGCCGATATCCATCCATCCCCAAGCGAGGTGATTCATGCCCTCCCGCCGAGACTTCCTGACCACGATGGCCGCGGGCCTGAGCGCGTCGGCCGCCCTCTCACGCGTGGCCTTCCCGGCCGCGGACACGGCCGACACGGGCGGGATCAAGAGCCCGCTCAACGGCCCGGTCGGTCTCCAGCTCTGGAGCCTCCGCGAGTCCCTGCCGAAAGACCTGGCGGGGTCGCTCGGCAAGATCCGGGCGATGGGCTTCCGCGAGGTCGAGGGCGCCGGGCTCTGGAAGCACACCGCGGCCGAGCTGCGGGCGGCCATGGACGCCGCCTCTCTGCGCTGCACGTCCGCGCACATGCAGTTCGAGCGCCTGAGCACGGATGCGCCGGGCGCCCTCGCGGAAGCGAAGGCCCTGGGGGCCTCGGCCGTGATCTGCCCCTGGATCACCCACAAGGAGACGTTCACCCGCGAGGACGCGCTCAAGGCGGCGGAGCTCTTCAACCGCGCGGGCCGTCTGGCCAAGGAGGCGGGCCTGGCCTTCGGGTACCACACGCACGGCTACGAGAACGTGCCCTCGACGGAGGGGACGCTCTTCGACACGCTGGCCCAGAACACCAACCGCAACTTCGTGACGTTCCAGGTCGACGTCTTCCACGCCTATCACGGCGGCTTCGATCCGGTCGAGCTCATCACCAAGTACTCGGGCCGCGTGCGGTCGCTGCACCTCAAGGACATCAAGAAGGGCTACGCGCGCGAGGCGGGGAAGGGGACGGCCACCCCGGACGCGGACGTGCCCGTGGGCACGGGGCAGATCGACTGGCCGGCCGTCCTGCGCGCGGCCATGAAGGCGGGCGCCACCGAGTACTTCATCGAGGACGAGAGCACGGATCCGCTGGCCCACATCCCGCAGAGCGTGGCCTACCTCGGGTCGCTGACGCTCTAGGGGCCCTGGACGATCATCGCGCGGGGGGGGACGAGGACCCGCGCGCCCCGCTTCCAGCCCGGCGCGAGGATGCGGACGCGCACGAGGCCGCCCCGCGTGGGCAGCGTGCCCTCGAGCGCGAAGCTGGAGAGCCGGTCGGGAGGGATCTCGAGCTCCTGCCCGACGGCGAGGTGCGGCGTCACGCCGAGCCGGCGCCAGGCCCAGTCCAGGATCGCCTCCGGCAGCGTGCGCAGGGCCTCGAGCTCGGCGGGCAGCGTGCCCTGGGGGACGACGGCGAACGCGCGCTGCAGCTTCACGAGGTCGCGCAGGATCTGCTCCGAGGCCAGCTCCGAGGCCAGGCCCGCGCGCTCGGATTCGAGCGCATCCTCCCCGATCCGATCCACGACCTGCGCGAGCGTGGCCGCCGCCGCCCGCACCGCCTCCGCGGCCCGGTCGAGGCCGCGCCGGGCGTCCTCGACGCCACGGGCCGGGCGCGGGGCGGCGCCGCCTCTCCCGCGCGCCGGGCTCGCCGCCCGCGCCTTCGCCGGCCGTGCCCGCGCCGGCCGCGACGCCTTCCGGCCCTTGGGCGTGGCCGTGCGGTCCGGGGCCCGCTTGTGCGCGCGCCCCGCGCTCATCGCACGCGCAGCGGGGCGACCGTCGAGCGGTCGGGTCCCGCCACCACCGAGGCGGGGTCGCCCTCGTAGAGCGCCGCCGCCTCCAGCTCGCCGATGACCTTGCGCGCCTTGTCCGCCTTCGCGTAGTCGCCCAGCGACTGGTGCAGGCGGGCCAGATGCCGCCAGGAGGCGAGATCGAAGGGCCGGTCCGCCATGGCCTGGTTCAGCAGCTCCATCGCGCGGGTGTACTCGCGCCGCGCGGACGGCTCGTCGCCCTTGCGCCGGTGGATGTCGCCGAGGCCGAGGTGCACGTACACGAGGCTCGGGTCCAGGGTGGCGGCCAGGCCCAGGGCGGCCAGGGCCTCGTCGTGGTGGCCGCGCTCGGCCAGCATCAGGCCGAGGTTGGCGCGATACACGGCGACGGTGGGAGCGAGGTCGGCGGCGAGGCGGAAGGACGCCGCCGCCTCCGGCGTGCGCCCGAGCTGGTCGAGGGCGAGGCCGCGGACGTTGTGGGTGGCGGGATCGGACGGCGTCTCGACCAGGCACTGCTCGGCCACCAGCAGCGCATCCTCGGTCCGCCCGGCCAGGCGCATGAGGTTGGCCTCCTGGGCCAGGATCCAGGCCGGCAGGGGCTGGCCGGCGGCCACGCCCTCCTTCATGGCCCGGCGATGCTGCAGGAGGCGCCGCTCCTCCGGCGTGGGGGCCGAGCTGCACCAGGGGTCGTTCACGGACGAGGCGGGGGCATCGGCTTTCTCGCCGACCTTGAACCACCAGTGCAGCGTCTTGTCGCGGTCCACCCGGACCTTGATGCGCACGGGCGTGCCCGCGGCCGTGCCCGGGGGAACGGCCACGCGGACGGTGCCGCTCAGGCGCGGTCGGCGCGGAGAGCCCGTGTAGACGGGCACCAGCATCTCGGCCAGGGCGTCGCCGGGGACGGCGAGCTCTCCCGTGCTCGTGACCTCCTTCACGGAGTCCTCGTCGGGGTAGGGCAGGAGGGTGCCGGCGGCGAGGAGCGGCACCGGCTCGCCGCTGCGCACGATGATGCCGAGGTCCTCGGCCATGATCGGCCGCACCATCTCGACGCCGCGCGCGTGGCGCCAGTAGCCGAACAGGGCGGCGCCCCGGGCCACCGAGACGAGCGGGTCGGGGGTGCTCACGATCTCGGTGCGGTCGAAGAGGCCGCTGCCCTTGAAGGTCGCGGTCATCAGGTGCCTCACGTAGGGGTTGAGCGAGCTGCCGCCGTGGAGCACCACGGCGTCGAGCCTCCCCGGCGTGAGGAGCGCGCGGTCGAGGGTCTCCATGACCGGGCCGAGGAGCGAGCGCTCGTCGAGCCCCGGCCGGGCGGGGGCCAGGAACGGCGCCATCACCGCGCGGAACTGCGCGGAGGTCATGTCGAAGCGGAGCGGGCTCTTGCGGGGCAGGCCGGGGATCACGAGCTCGCGCGATCCCGCCCACACCTTGACGGGGTCGGCCTCGACGGCCGGCCATCCGTCTTCGGCGATGCGCGCCTCCACGCCCCGGCAGGCGCGCTCCTTGAGGGCGCGCGCCACGGTGGGGGTGAGGGTGTCCCCGACCATCCGGCGCGTGGCCAGGCTCAGGGCCGCGCGCTCCTCGGGGGAGGCGATCTGCGGCCAGACCACCGCCTCCATCACCGCGTCGTCCACGTCGTCCCCGCCCAGCCGGTGGTACGAGGAGATCGCGAGGTTCTCGACGGCGAGGCCGGCCCGCGCCTCCGCGTCGTAGCGCGCCCGGACCAGGGCCACGTCGCAGGTGCCGCCGCCGTAGTCGAAGACGAGCACGTTGCGGTTCTCGGGACCGAGCACGTGGGCGGCGTCGGGGCTGTTGAGCAGGTCCACGAGGGCGGCGATCGGCTCGTCGAGGAGGTGGACGCGGGCGGGATCGAGGCCGGCGGCCCGGGCCGCCTCCCAAGTCTCCGCCCGCGCGAGCGCGCTCAGCGAGGCGGGCACCGTGAGCACGACCTCCGCCCGCCGCGGATCGCGGCCGGCATGGCCCTCGCGCGTGAGCGCCACCAGGCGCTCGATCATCAGCGCCGTGACCTCGACGGGGGTGCGGCATCCCGGCACCAGGGAGCGCGGGTAGATCCGCTCCGTGCCCAGGTCCGACTTCACGGAGCCGAAGAAGTCGCGGCCGCGCGAGAGGAGCGCGCCGTCGCGCCGCTTCTCCTCGAAGGCCTGGAAGAACTCCCAGCCGAACAGGGCCCGCTTGCGCCGCTTGTCGCCCGCGGGCACCGCCGCCACCACCGAGGGCAGGCGGTTCGAGCGCTTCTGGGCCTGGTCCTCGTCGACGGGGACGTCCACGGTCTGGACGTTGACGATCTGGCTGGCGCGCTGCCGCGGGTCGTCCACCACGTAGGCGACGCTGCAGCTGCTGGTCCCGAGGTCGATCCCGAAGTAGGTCCCGGTGCCGGCCATGGCCCCACTCCTTTCGCCCGCCCCCGCCGGGGGCGGACGGTCAGGATCTCACAGATGGGGGCCGGGCGCGGTCCGGGGGGGCCTCAGTCGACCTTGAAGCGCTCCTTGCTGAAGTTGAAGGACAGGCCGAGGCGGGCGATGAGGCTGCCTTCCCTCTGGGTGGCGGCATCGCGGCCGAAGGACGCGACCAGCCAGGTGTCGTCGCCGACGCCGTACTCCGCGATCCCCACGAAGCGATGTCCGCCCGGGACGTCCGCGCCGGAGAAGCCGCGGTGCACGTACTCCAGCGAGAGGGCATAGCGATCGCTCGAGTACGTCCCGCGCAGGCCGAAGTCCATCGCCTCGTGGCCGGCGTCGTCCGCCTTGCTCAGGTAGCGCGCCACGCCGACCAGGCTCCAGTGCGGCGTCTGGTAGCTCGGAGTCGCCCACGCTCCCCAGCGGCCGAAGCGATGCCGGGCCCAGACCGCGTCCGGATACTCCCAGCCCGCCGCCCCCGCGACCTCGAGGAAGAACCCCTCGCGGTTGGCCGCGAACTTCTGCATCAGCTTCTCGACCGCCTTGCGCTCCGCGCTCTCCATGTACGCCTTGGAGCCGACGACGGCGCGCTGCAGGGCATTCATGAGCCGGGCGTGCTCCTCCGCCGAGATCTCGCCCGCCAGCAACTGGGCGCTGAGGGCCTTGATCTGGTCCTGCATGAGGCGCAGCCCCAGCGCGGACTCCGCCTGCAGGGCCTTCTCGAGGTCCTCGAGACCCTTGGTCGTGCTCGCGGCGAGATGACCGGAGAAGACGGAGGCCCGCCCTCCCACGGCGAGGCTGGTGACGGGAACGTCCTTGGTCCCGGTCGCGCCGGTGGCCACCGAGAGGGTGGCCGTGCGGGCGAGGGACTGACCGATCGTGCGCGTCTCGTCGTCCCTCCAGGCCAGCCGCGGGTGGCCGACGAGCCAGTAGGGACTGAGCTCGAGCGCGAAGTCGGCGGGCACCGTCTCCCTCTCCTGCGCGCGCCCGAGGAGGGCGACGGCCAGGCTCGACGGCGTGTTCGGGCGCTCCACCGACGAAGGCTCGATGCCCAGCAGCGTGAAGGCGGGCGAGGTCGGCGTGCGGATCGTGTTGAAGGCGGGAGGCGCCTCGGGCCCCGCGGTCTGGGCGCTGGCCTGGGCGACGCACGCCGCCACGATGGCCAGCGGCAGGCTCGTCGAGAGGCGGAGCGCGCGCACGCTCAAGCCGTGAAGACGAAGGTCACGAGGTAATGAGCGGTGCCCTTGTCTGCGCTGACGTCGATCGCGTGCGGAAAGGCGCGCGTCTCCAGGCCACCCTCGAGAACGTGGGTGACGGAGGTGTGGTTGGTCGCAGGGTTGACGTCGCGGACCGTCGTGTTGACGGTCAGGACGCTCCCGACGAGATCCTTGCCCTGGCCGATCACCTGCGGCCCGGCCGGGCTGTCGAACGGAACCGGACTGCCGTTGAGGAGCAGGCTGGTCCCGCTGACCTGTTCGTCGCCGGTGAATACACGGAGGACGACGTCGCGGTCGGAAACGACCGCGTAGAAGTTCGTGCTCGACAGGAAGACGTCGTCAGCCATGGCGGCGAGCCGGACTAGTCGTATATCGACCTTCTTATATACGTATTACGCGACATGTCAAGCTTTTTCTGGGGTGGGCGCCGCGGGCTGACGTCGGGGAGGACGCGATTAAAGCTGGATCGCGGTCAGGACCATCGCCAGCCGGAGGATCCCCAGCAAGCCCAGGAACACGGCCGCCGCGGGAAGGAGGAGGGGACTCGGCGTCTCCTTCTGCACCTTCGACCGCTCGTCGGCCGTGAGCGTCCTCGGCTCGCGGCCGCTGAAGAGGATCCGCACGCCCGAGCGGGCCAGGTAGACGACCATCGCGATGCCGGCGATCGCGGTCAAGACTCCCGAGAAGACGGTGACGACCGCGATCAGGAACTGCGCGTAGCGGCCCAGCGGCTGCAGCGTCAGGAGGCCGACGGCGGCGGCGATCATCACGAGCCCGAGGACGGCCTGGATCACCGCCTTCTCGACGCTGGTGGGGGCGCCGGCTCCTCCTCCGAGAGGCAGCCGTCCCGTGGCCGTTGCCCACGTGACGGTCAGGTTCGCGATGCCGAGGAGCAGGTCGGCTCCGGCGAGGAGGGAGACCGCGCGGGGGCGCACGAACTCGAACGAGGACAGCGGGACGTCGTCCTCGGCACGGGCCGCGACCTCTTCTCCGCGGTCCCCAGCCGCGCGCGCGGCCATGGCCTCCCGGGCCCGCTGCTTCCTCGCCTGCTTCGCGCTGGGCGTGGGCGCTTGGACGGCCGGCGCTCGGATGGCCGGCTTCGAGAGGATCTCCGGAGCCGCGGGCATCGGGTCGTCGGGGGTCGCGGGCGGCGCGGGACTGGCGGGAGGCGCCGCCCACGGCGGCGATGGCGCGCCGAGTGGCGGTGGCATCGCCAGAGGGGGAGGCGCGGACGGCGAGAGGACCGTCGGCGCGAACCCCCCGCCCAGCGTCACGGGCCCGCAGCGCGAACAGACGGGCGTGTCCGCCGGCAGCTCGTGCCCGCAGCGGTTGCACAGCATGGCGGCCGGCAGTGTAACGTAAGCAGGTTCCAGGAGGAGCGCCGCATGCCCCTGGCCGCCAGCGTCCTCGCGCTCTCGATGGCCGCGCCCGCTTCGAGCCCCTCGCCGGGGCCGCTCGCCCTCCTGCGCTTCCTGATCGGGACCTGGGAGGGGACGGGCGGCAGCAAGGACGCGACGGGATCGGGCCGATTCAGCTTCCGGGAGGCCAACCAGGGCCATGCGATCCTGCGGACGAGCTCCGCCGAGTACCCGGCGACCGCGGACCACCCGGCCTCGCGGCACGACGACCTCATGATCGTCTACGCCGACGGAGCCGAGGTCCGCGCGGACTACGCCGACAGCGAAGACCACGCCATCCACTATCGCGTGGCGCCGGCGGCGGAGGGGGGCGTCGTGTTCGTCAGCGATCCGTCCGCGAAGGGTCCGCGCTACCGGCTGACCTACAAGCCCGGCGCGGCGGGGACGATCGACGGCGCGTTCGAAGTGGCGCCGCCGGGACAACCGGAGGCGTTCAAGCCCTACCTGGCCTGGAGCGCCCGCCGCGTCGTGGAGTGACGATGAGGTTCCGGAACTCCGGCCTCGCCGTTCTCGCTCTCTTCGCCCTCTCGTGCTCGAGCCCGTCGTCGTCGAGCCGGCCGAGCCCGTCCGCCTCGGCGGCCGCGCCGTCGAACGCGGCCGCGCCCGTCGCCTCCCCGTCCACCGCGCCCTCGACGCCCGTCACCTCCGCCGCCTGCCGCTTCGGGAACGGGACGCTGGACACGACCTGCGTGCGCCGGACGGGGCAGCTCGAGGCCGACGTGGGCGCCGCCATCGACCGGCTGGCCCAGGGCCACCCCGAGTACTTCGACACCTCGGTCAACGTGGCCACGGGCGAATGGCGTGTCTTGCGGCCCCACGACTACCTGGCCGGGGTCGTGGACGAGCTGCGGAAGTGGCGCTTCTGCGCGGAGACGGACGAGGCCGCCCTCGTCTCCGTGAAGAACGGCAACGAGCTCAGCGAGGACTACGACGTCCTGCTCCCCACCGGCCACGTGCGGCGCGGCAACGGGATGTACGCGCGGACGTGCACCCCCGCCGCGTTCCCGGTGGAGGCCAGGGACGCGATCGCCTACGTCCGCGTGGCCTTCTACGGGTTCGACTGCGAGGCGGGCCTCGGCGCGCCGCGCAACGGCGCGAACGAGCTGCCGATCGGGTGCCGCGGCTTCGTCACCGCCACTCCCAAGCAGCGCAACAACGAGGACGTGCCGCGCTACATCGTGGCCGGCGACGTCTCCTGGCGGCTCGAGCAGCAGGGCGAGCGCGTGATCGTCCACGACTTCCCGGACAACGCGTTCAACAAGGTCGTGGTCCCGCTGAATGTGGGACGGTACCTGCTGTGCGCGGCCTCGCACGGCGTCGAGGGCTGCCAGGAGGCGGAGGTCCGGCCCGACCCGCGGCACTGAAGGCGTGCCGGCGCGGCGACGCGAGGCCTTGACGATGGCGTCGGGCCTCGTGGGCCGGCGATTGGACCACCAGCAGATCGCGCGGCCGCGCACGATCGTCTCTCCCCCGGCGCCGGCAGGATGTCGACGGTCGGCGCGGCCCTGATCGTGATCGACGGCAGCGTCCGCGGCGCGTGGAGGCGCACACTCTCCCCCTCGCTCGCGCGCATGCGCCTCGACTTCCGGACGGCGGTGAGCCGCGAGGAGAGGCGCGAGGTGGAGGAGGCCGCGCGCCGCTACGGACGGTTCGTGGAGCGGAAGGTGGAGATCGACTGAGGAGGGTCCGCACCATCAGCTCTCTGGCCGCGGGATCGCGCGCACCTGGTCCGACAAGGCGTCCAACCGCGCGCGGAGGTCGGCGAGACCGCTGCCCACGGGGTCCAGCCCGTGCTCCACGCGCGCCAGCCCCGCCTTGACGGTCTGGTACTCCACCTCGAGGCGCTCGCGGGTGTCGAGCAGCGCATCCCAGAGGCGCTCGATCTGGTCGATCAGCCGGCGCTCGGACTCCGCCACGATGCGTTGAACGTCGGGCCGGCTCGTCTGGCGGTGGAACTCGGCGAGCGCACCCAGGCTCAGGGGCTCGTCGGACATCGGCGGCATGGCACTCCCTTCCGTGCGGCATGCAGGTAGGACGACGCGACGGCCGACTGGAAGGGGAGAGAGCGACCAGCCACCGGAAGACTAATCCGACCGGTGGGCGTCATGGGTCCGTCCTTCGGTGGTGTGGCCTCCACAGGAAGGCTACTTGTTCCAGAACAAGTTGAATTGACTCCGCGCCCATCAACTTGCCGTGGACGCGACCAGAATCCCCGCCCGACTCAGTAGCGATCCCAGACGCCGAGCTCGTGGACGGCCACCAGCCGGCGCCATTCGGCCTCCGGCAGGCCGCTCGCGCGCGCCGTGCTCGCGGCGGCATCGAGAAGGGACTTCAGGGCGCCGGCGCGAGCGACCAGGCTCTGTCGCGCGGCCTCGCAGCCCACGGTGAGGCCGCCTTGCCGGAGAGTGACGCCCGGCCGCAACGCCGCCGTCTTCAGGGTCGCGAGCCAGTCATCGCTCGATCCGTGATCGCGCCCGTCCACGCTCGAGGCCACGCAGGCCCCGGCGAACGACCGGTAGCTCATCTCGAGGACGCTCGTGTCGGCCGCGATGCTGCGCAGCGGCGGCTCGAGGAGCTCCAGCGGCGTCACCGGCTGCGCCACGCGGGGACCCGCGGAGCGTGACACCGGGCCGGCCCCGCGCCCGCGGCGAGCCGTGACCGTGGGGAGAGAAGGCAACGCCGGATAGCCGAGCCGTGCCTGCGGATGCGGGCCGGAGGTCGAGGTGCCCGCCGCCACGCCCGGTTCGCGCGGCCTCATGCTGTACACGACCGCGGCGACGACGCCCATGGCAAGGAGGGCGGCGGCCATCGCCAGACCGCGCGCCGGCACCGCCCAGGGCGGCACGGGCAGGACCGACCGCGCCACCGCCGTCGCATCCCCCCGCGAGAAGCCGCAATGGCACAGCGGCTCCCGCCCCGGCACGCGCCGCCGGCACTGCGGGCAGGTCCAGGACGGGACGGCGCTCGTCATGCTCCTCCCCGCGACGCCGGCACCGCAGGCGGCCCTATCATACCGGCGCATGCGCGGGGCCCGACCCGGCCAGGCCGGCTTCACCTTGATCGAGGTCATCATCGTGCTCGCCATCACGATGGTGATCGGCGCCGTCGTCTACACGGTCACGCGCGCGAGCTTCCTCCTCTACGACACGCAGGTGCACCGGACCGAGCGCGGCTTCAGCGGCACGCGCTCCCTCGACGACATGGCGGTCGAGATCGGGCGCGCGGGCTACGGACTGGGCGCCGACGCCTTTCCCGTCTTCCCGGGCACCCTCGCCGGCCTGCGCGCGCCCGACGCCATCACGCTGCGCTCGAACCCCGGAGGCGTCGCCGGGCGTCTGAAGGAGGACCTCACCGAGCGGGACCAGATCGTGGAGGTGGAAGGCGCGAGCCTCTTCGCCCTCGGCGACGATGTCCTCCTCGTCGACCAGGAAGGCACGACCGAGCGCGCCCAGGTCTCGCTGGTTGCGCCCGACCGGCTGGCCTTCCGCTCGGTGAACGGCCCCGGGGGCCGGCTCCAGAGCCCGTTCCTGCCCGCGCTCGCCGCCCGCGTCCTGAAGGTGCGCGAGGTCGGCTTCTACTTGAAGAAGGACGCGCCGGACACGGTGGTGCTGGCGCGGAAGGCCCCGGGCCAGGCCGAGCAGGTCCTGGCCCGCTACGTCGGAGACCTCGGCTTCGACTACTTCGACGACGCGGGGGAGCAGATGGACCCGGCGCTGCTCGGCCCCGGCTTCGCGCCCGGGGGCGTGCGCATCCGCCTGCGCCTGCTCCCCAATCCCGCGCTCCCGCCCGTCACGGTGCCGCCGCTGAGCCTCTACGTGTCCCTCGAGCCGCAGTCGGCCACCATCGCCTTCGACGCCTTTGCGTTCCACCGGGTCGGCCTGGCTGGGATCATCGGGCAGGACCCCGCTTCCGGGGACATGAAGGTAGGGATGCACGGATGGCGCAAGAGCGATCCCCGGTTCTGAGCCCCGCGGAGCGGGGCGTGGCGCTGATCCTGGTGCTCGTCGCGCTGGCGGCGGTGACGCCGCTGGCCCTCATGCTGTCCGATTTCGTGTTGACGCGTCAGCGCCAGGTGGCCGGGCTCCAGCAGAGCCTGGGCAGCCAGGCCGCGGTGCGCGGGGCCCTCGACCTCGCCATGACGCGATTGCAGTCGGGAGAGATCGCGCTCGACCCCGGCCAGACCGTGCCCTTCGACCTGGAGCAGGAACGCCGGACCGTCCGCGTGCGCGTCAGCCGCGATCCGGACGCGATCCTGGCCCTGGACGGCCGCGTGATCGACCCCGAAGAGGCGGAGAACATCGACCCCGACCAACTGGTGATCGATCCCGTGCGCGGGCCCGTTCGCGAGTATCGCAAGATCGAGGTCTACCGGGTCGAGGCGGAGGTCGCCGCGCGTTACCCGTTCGCGGCCGTGCGCCTCCTGGCCGCGGTGGTCCGCCTGGACGAAGGCGTCATCAGCCTGGGCGTGCGCTACGACCGCGGATACTTCCCGTGAGCGGTGCCGTCCCGGCATCCGCGAGCGCGCGGTCGTCAACTCGGTCCGGACCGAGTTGCTGGTCCCGCAGGCCTTGTCTCCCCGGACGCGCCTCGCGTATAGTGCCGATGCGCGTTCATCCGGGGGAACCGAAGGTCTGCGCCTCTGGTCCGCGCCCGCTAGAGCCCATGCCCTCCGACCCCGGCCTCGCCGCGCGCGTCCTCGACCGGCTCAACAAGGTCGCGGCCAGCAAGGACGACTCCTGGAAGCTGCTCGTCCTGGCCGCGCTCGAGGGGGACGAGGGCCTCGGTCGGGCGCTGGCCTCGGACACGATCGCGACGAAGGCCGCGCCCGCGGGCCTGGCCACGACGGCCAGGGACAAGTCCAAGGGCAAGACCAAGAGCGCGCCGTCGCCATCGAAGGGCGCCGCGACGACTGCCGAGGCCCCCGTCGCCTACCTGAGGTCGATCACGGTCGAAGGGTTCCGCGGAGTGGGCAAGCCGGTCGCCCTCGAGCTCCCGCCCGGCCCCGGCCTCACCCTCGTCATCGGCCGCAACGGGTCCGGCAAGTCCAGCTTCGCCGAGGGGCTCGAGCTGCTCCTCACCGGCGAGACCTACCGCTGGCTCAACCGCGCCAAGATCTGGAAGGAGGGCTGGCGCAACCTCCATCATCCGCACGCCGTCATCCAGGCCGAGTTCTCGCTCCAGGGCGAGCCCAAGCCCTGCGCGCTCGCGCTCGAGTGGCCGGACGGCGACGTCCTCGAGAGCGGCCGCCGCACGGCGCAGATCCGCGGCAAGGAGAGGACGGACGCCGGCGCGCTCGGCTGGGACGAGCCGCTCAAGAGCTATCGGCCGTGCCTGTCCTACAACGAGCTCGGCTCGATGCTCGACGAGGGGCCGTCCAAGCTCTACGACGGCCTGGCCGCGATCCTGGGCCTGGAGGAGCTGGTCAACGCGCAGAAGCGCCTGGCCGACGCGCGCCTCGGGCGCGAGAAGGACCAGAAGGCGGCGGCGGAGATGCAGTCGAGGATCGTGGCCGCCCTTCGCGCGACCTTCGAGGGCGACGACCGCGCGCGCCGGGTGGTGGAGGCCCTCGACCGCAAGGAGTGGGACCTCGACACGGTCGACAAGGTGCTGGCCGGAGCCACCAGCGCGCCCGGCCAGGACGAGACCGCGATCGGCACCCTCCAGCGCCTGGCCTCGCTCGTGGCCCCTTCCGCGCCGGACATCGAGCGCCTCACCGAGCGCCTGCGCAAGGCCGACCAGACCCAGAAGGCGGTCGCGGGCACGATCGCCAGCCGCGCCCGCCAGCTCGCCGAGCTGCTCGACCGCGCCCTGGCCTTCCACGACGCGCACGGCGACGGCGCCTGTCCCGTCTGCGACCGCGACGGCGCGCTCGGCGCCGCCTGGCACGAGAAGAAGAGGAAGGAGGCCTCGGCCTTCCGCGAGGCGGCGGCCGCGGCGACGTCGGCCAGCGGGGAAGTCGAGGCCGCGCGCAAGGCCCCGCTCGCCCTGGTGGTGCCGCCGGCGAACGTGGTCGAGCGGGCGTCGTCGGTCGGCCTCGACAAGCCGGGTGCGGCCGCGCTCCAGGCCATCGGCGATTGGCAGCTCGTGGTCTCGGCGGGCGCGGGCGCGGACCTGGCCGGGCTGGCCCGCAACATCGAGACCGCGTCGGCCGGCCTGCGCAAGGCGATCGACGCCCTGCGCGAGGCCGCGATCGCCGAGCTGGCCGGGCGCGAGGACCGCTGGCGGCCCCTCGCCGTCCAGCTCGCGGGCTGGGTCCAGGTCGCGCGCGACGCCGTGCGCGGCGCCGCCGCCGTCCCCGCGATCAAGTCGGCCGAGAAATGGCTGAAGGACACCTCGGGCGAGCTGCGCGACGAGCGCTTCGTGCCCATCGCCCATCGCGCGCAGGAGATCTGCGACGAGCTCCTGCGCGGCAGCAACGTCAAGGTCGCGCAGATCCAGCTCGCGGGCACCGCCTCCGCGCGCCGCGTCGATCTGGACGTGACCGTGGACGGCGTGGCCAGCGCGGCGCTGGGCGTGATGAGCCAGGGCGAGCTCAACGCGCTGGCCCTGAGCCTCTTCATCCCGCGGGCCACGCTCGAGGAGAGCCCGTTCCGGTTCATCGTCATCGACGATCCGGTGCAGTCGATGGACCCCGCGCGCGTGGACGGCCTCGCCCGCGTCCTGCAGAAGGCGGCCACGGCCCGGCAGGTCGTGGTCTTCACGCATGACGATCGGCTGCCCGAGACGGTGCGGCGCCTGGGCATCCCGGCCACGATCGTCGAGGTCACGCGCCGCGAGAACTCGGCGGTGGAGACGCGGGTCGCGCTCGATCCCGTCTCGAAGTACCTGGCCGACGCGTTCACGGTCGCGAAGACGGCGGGCCTGCCCGCTCCCGCCGCGCGTCGCGTGATCCCCGGCCTCTGCCGCTTCGCCGTCGAGGCCGCCTGCATGGAGGCCGTGCGCCGCCGGCGCCTGGCCAAGGGCGAGAACTACGGGGCGGTCGAGAGGCTGCTGGCCGACGCGAGCCACGGCCTGAGCA
Source organism: Vicinamibacteria bacterium (assembly GCA_041481445.1). Classification (GTDB taxonomy): domain Bacteria; phylum Acidobacteriota; class Vicinamibacteria; order Fen-336; family Fen-336; genus AA29. Next base: position 11,328 of record JBGPBV010000075.1, on the reverse strand, counting down.
AGCTGATGGCCCTGACCCTGTTCGACGATCCCGAGCGCGGCGGGGACGTGCTGGGCGCCCTGAAGAAGCAGGAGCCCTCCTTCCCGGACACGTTCCAGACGCTGAACCGCGGCGCGCACGGCCTCGACGGCCCCGTCCCGACGATCGACCTCGCGCGGTCCGCGGAGAACCTCGCGCACTGGCTGCAGAAGCGCGCATGAGCGACACGCGCGCGACCCTCCAGCTCGCCCGCGACCTCCTGAGCCGCGCCGACCCCTCGACGGCCGGGCTCTGGCCCCGCGCGGCCGCGCTCCTGACGCGCCAGGCCCTCGAGGAGACGGTCGATGCCTACTGGCAGTCCAGACAACTGCCGCTGGATTCGCTGTCCACGCATTCGCAGCTCGTCTGCCTGCGCATGATGATGACGGACGCCTCGCTGCCGGGGCGCCTCCACGAGGCCTGGGGCGCGCTGAGCCGCGTCTGCCACCACCATCCGTACGAGCTTGCGCCCACGGCCGCGGAGCTCTCGGCCTGGATCGAGGTCGTCGAGCTGGCCGGCGGCTTGCTGGCACCTCCTCCGCCGGCCACGCCGTAGCCGCCTGACGGCCGAGCGAGCCGCACATTTCGTGAGACGTTTCCCGAGCCTTTTCCGCGTCATCTTGGAAAGCTGAAGGAGATCCGACATGACGCGGTCTTTCTACGGCCGACGCGTGCTGCGCACGGCCGGGCTGGTCGCCCTGGTCGCCGTGGCGTCCGTCGTGGCCGGGGCCCGCATCGCACGTGCCATCCTGCTGGCCCCCAACAACCTCTACTTCGATGCGGCGACGGTGCCCGCCAATCACACGCTCCACGTCCACGTCGTCAACCAGCTCGGAGTCGCTCCCGGCTGGATGACCTTCCGCGCCTCGCTCCGGCCGACGACGCCGGCCGCCGGTGCCGCGGTCCTGGGCGCTCCGGTCGCGCTCCTTGCCGGCGAGGGATTCGACCAGGCTTTCCCGTTCGCCGCCTTCTCGCCGCCGGCCGGTGTCACGCGCGTCCCCGTGGTCTGCACGATCCAGGTCAGCCCGGGCCCGGGGACGGTGATGCCGGTCGACTGGATGGGCAGGGTGGCCACCTCGGTCGAGGTGATCGACGACGCCACCGGCCAGCCGACCGCGATCCTCGGAGGACGTCACGTCGTGGTGGCGGGGGCGGGAGGGGCACTCACACCCTGCGTGTTCTGCAACTGACGTGGTCTCGCTTCCAGCGTTGTGCTCAGGGACACGGGCAAGCCCTGGCGGATTCCGTCACCAGGAGGACGCTTTCCGCCGGGACCCGTAACGGCGGCGCCGCCGTGCGCCGCCCGACGATAGGAGATCCGATATGAAGCGCTTCCTCGCGCGACGTCGCTTCCTCGGGAGCACGATCGCGCTCTTCGCCCTGGTCGCGGGCTCCGCGACGCTGCTCGGGCCCCGCCTCGTCCGCGCCTTCACGCTGATCCCGACCATCATCTACTTCGATCCCGTCAGCGTGCCCGTGGACCATACGATCCACGTCCATCTCGTCAACCAGTTCGGGACGAGCCCCATGATCTTCCGCGCCTCGCTCAAGCCCACGACGCCGGCCGCGGGCACGCCCGTCGTCGTCGGCCCCGTCACGCTGGCCCCGGGCGCCGGATCCGACCAGCCCGTGACCTTTGCCGCCTTCGCGCCGCCCGCCGGAGTGACTCGCGTCCCGGTCGTCTGCACGATCATCGTGGGCGCGGCCGGAGGCGGCGCGCTGCCCGCCGATTGGAGCGGCCGCGTGGCCAGCTCGGTCGAGGTCATCTCGGACCTCAGCGGCGAGCAGACGGCGATCCTCGGGTCGCGCCACATCGTCGTGGCCGGACCGGGCGGCGCCCCGGCGTTCTGCCTGTTCTGCAACTGACCCGAGCCGTGCCGCGCCCGCGCGTCGTCTTGTGGCTGTTCGCGACGATCGTGGCGGGCGGCGTCCTGATGTCGCTGGAGATGGCCGCCGTCCGCCTGTTCGCCCCCTACTTCGGGTACTCGATCTACGTCTGGGGGACGACGATCTGCGTCGTGATGGGGGCGATGGTCGCCGGCTACGCGGTCGGCGGGCGCCTGGCCGACCGCACCCGCGCGGAGACGTCGCTCTTCCTGGCCGTCCTGTCCAGCGCGGCCTGGCAGCTCCTGGCCCTCTGGACGATGCGCCTCGTCCTCCCACGTCTGGCGCAGACGAGCGAGATCGTCGGCGTCACCTCCGCCGCGCTCGTCATCTTCGCGCCTTCGATGATCGCGCTGGCCGCGACCGGCCCGATCCTCGTGCGGCTGTGCGCGGAGGAGGGGACGATCGGCCGCGCGGCGGGCCTCGTCTACGCCCTGTCCACGGCCGGAAGCATGGCCGGGATCGTGGCCACGATCTTCTGGTTCCTCCCGGCGCTTGGAACGCAGCGGACCCTGCAGCTCCTCTGCGGCGCGTCGTTCCTGGTGGGCGCCGCGGGCGTCCTCGCGTTGGGAAGACGCCGCGCGATCGGCCTGGCGACGGCGGCGCTCGTCGCTCCGTCGCTGGTCCTGGTGCCCGGGCTCGGGTGGTCGGATGACACGCTCTGGACGGCGGAGTCGTCCTACAACCTGGTGCGGGTGGTCCAGAGCGGCGGCCAGCGGCTGCTGCAGCTCAACCATCCGTCGTCGATCCACACCGTTCGCGACGCCGGCTCCATCTGGACCGGCTTCTACTACGACTACCTCGCGCTCGGCCCCCTGATGGTGCCGGGCCGGCGCGCCCTGGTCCTGGGGATGGGCGCCGGCGGGTCCATCCGATCGATGCGCCTCACCGCTCCCGAGATCGCCATCGACGCCGTCGAGATCGATCCCCGCGTCGTCGAGGCCGCCACGCGCTGGTTCGAGGTCGACCCCGCCGACGGCCGGCTGCACATCCACGTCATGGACGCGCGGCGGTTCCTCGCGCGCGACCGCGGCACCTACGACCTCGTGCAGCTCGACGTCTACCAGGGAGGGCCGTACGTCCCGTTCCACCTGGTGACGGAGGAGTTCTTCTCGCTGGCCCGGGCGCGGATGAGCGACGACGGCCTCTTGATGATGAACGTCTTCGACAGCGGCAAGGACACGCCGCTGCTCGTGAGGCTCGCCGCCACCTTGCGCCGCGTCTTCCCGTCGGTGAGGGTCGGCCAGACCGACGCCGGAAACTTCATGCTGTTCGCGTTCACGCGCGTGCCGTCCACCGAGCGCCTGGGCAACCGGCCGGCGATCCTCGAGTCGAACGCCGGAGTGCGGGGCCTGGAGGTCCGCGAGGTCGCGCTCACCGACGGGGCGCCGGTGTTCACGGACGACCTCGCGCCGGTCGAGGAGATGACGCGGCAGATGCTGGCGGCACGGAGCGACGCCGGCGGCGGCTCGTACCCCTCACCGCCGGGTTTACCGAGCGACTCGTTCCCGAGCGATCGATGATGGGCTCATGCCCGGGACATCACACCTAGGCGATCGACGCGCCCTGCGACTGCTCGACCAGGCGCAGCACGCCCGCCTTCATCCCGAGGTGCCGCATGAACGCGATCTCCCGTCCTTGATGGGCACGGAGCCTCTCATCCGGGCGCTTGACCTCGACGAAACGGAACGCGTACGGCGTGCCCGTGGCCGACTTCTTGAAGACGAGCAGGTCCGGGACACCCGGCTTCTTCGGATCCACGTCGCCTCCCGCATGCCGGCGGGCGAGCCGTCGCAGCCGCGTCGTCGGGAAGCTCGAGATGAGGATCTCGATCAGCTTCGGCCGCTTCCGGAGCGTGGTGACCAGGAGCTCGTCGCCGTCCAGCGAGGGAGGCAGGGTCCCCCAGTCCGCGCCTTCCGGGGCCAGATGAGGCAGGAGCCGCCACAGGTACGGGCGGAGGCGGAAGCAGCCGTACCCGGCCTCGCGGGCGCGTCGCATGACGAGCCGCTCGGAGGTGACGAGCTGGCCGTTGTCCGACTGGTACAGGACGCGGGTCCCGCGCTTCATCCTCCCCGTCACCAGCCGTCGGACGCCCCTCAGGGAGATGCGGATCTCCGGCCTTTCGCGCCTTGGACCAGCCGGCTCAGCCCCTTGGCCCTCGCTCATGGTTCTACCTCCTATAGATAGGACGTTTCCCGGCCCGCGCGCCTTACACACCCGCCGAGGAAGGAACCCGCCTGCCCGCACCCTGTGACAGCATGACGGGGGGGCGATGCGCGACCTGCCGGACCGTGACCTGATCGACCTCGTCGTGAAAGGCGATGCCGCGGCGCGTGACGAGTTCGCGCGCCGGTACCAGCGCCTGATCAAGGGCGTCATCGGACGGATGCGCCTCTTCCCGAGCGCGGCGGCGGCGGCGGGGCAGGAGGTCTGGACCAAGATCCTCGACGAGGACTGTCGCGTCCTCCGCCAGTGGAGGGGCGGCGACTCGATCGGGCCTTTTCTCGCGCGCGTCGTCCGCAACTGCGCGCTCGACGTCCTGCGCGTCTATCGCCGGCGGCCGGCGCCGGCGGGCGTAGGCGGCGACGACGACGATGCCGCGGCTGCCCTCACGGCCCCGGAGGACCTCGGGCCCCTGGCCATCGTCGCCCGCGACGAAGAGGTCCAGCACATCGAAGAGCTGGTGGGCGAGCTCTCGCCGGCCGACCAGGACCTCTTCTGGCGGCGCTTCGTCTTCGAGCAGTCGCCCCCCGAGATCGCGAAGGCCCACGGGATCCAGGTCAACGCCGTCCACGTGCGCCTCCACCGCCTCCGCGAGCGGCTGGCGAGGGTCCTCGAGGTCAAGGCGCCCGCGCTCTTCGCGCGGCTGAAGAAGCTCGAGGGGGGCACGGGGGCCGGGTAAGAAACGCGCGGCTCGCCGCGTCCTTGTCCCCGTGGACCGGGTTTGACCCGGTCGAACGGGGGATCAATGAAGGAAGATCTGACGGACGTGACGGTCGTCCTGGACCGCTCGGGGTCGATGCAATGCCTCGCCGGCGAGACCATCGAGGCCTTCAACGGCTTCCTCGCCGAGCAGAAGGCGCAGGCGGGGGAGGTGACGTTCTCGCTCGTCCAGTTCGACGACGAGTACGAGACCGTGCAGAGCGGGGTGCCTCTCGGATCCGCCGCCCCCCTCACGGAGGACACGTTCGTTCCGCGCGGATCGACCGCGCTCCTGGATGCCCTCGGCCTGACGATCGATCGCCTGGGGGCCCGGCTGGCCGCGATCGCGGAGCCGGACCGACCGGCGAGGGTCGTCGTCGTCCTCATGACGGACGGCCAGGAGAACGCCTCCCGCCACTACGGCAAGGACCAGGTCACACGGATGGTGCGCGAGCAGGAGAAGCGCTACGCCTGGACCTTCATCTTCCTGGGCGCCGGGCTCGATGCGATCGCCGAGGCCGCCCGGCTCGGGATGTCCGTGAACATGGCGTCAGGGTACAGGGCCGACGGAAGTGGGATCGCCGGCGCCTACCGGTCCCTCTCCCGGAACGTGACTCGGGTGCGCACCGGCGATCGCTCGGGCTTCACGCAGGCGGATCGCAAGCGGATGAACTGAGCCCTGCTCAGGCGACCTCGTCCGGCAGCTCGTTGACGTCGTCCGCGTCGCGCGGCAGCACGGGCTGAAGCAGGTCGCCCAGGAACGCGATTGCGGTCGCGACCGCCGCCGCATCGGGATCGCGGAAGCGAGCAGCGGAACGGATGGCCAGGGTGGCACGGTCCCACGCCTCACCGTCCACGGCATCGCGGACGCCGCGATCGGCGAGGATCTCGGCCGCCCGCTCGAGGCGGGAGATGTAGACGAGGATGCCGGTACGCCCTCGCGTGTCGCCGATCCCGTTGTCGTGGAAGGCCGTCCGCGCGGCGGCGTGGACGTAGCTCTCACGCGTGCTCTTCGGCGTCAGCCGCCTTTGCAGGTCGGGAAGGAGGGTGGTCACGAGCCCCACCGCGGTGCCGACGACGGCGGGCGCGACTTGAATCATGAGCAGCGAGTATTCCCAGGGCGAGAAGAGCTGGAACCAGAGGGTGAGGTAGCCGGCGATGGCGCCGGAGAGGAGGCTGGCATGAAGATAGGGTCCGGAACGCTCCCGCACGAGGATCACCACCTCGGCCGCGCTGCGCTCCTCGACCGCGCGCACGGCGCCGCGCAGCGCCTGCTTGCCCCGGTCGTCCAGGAACGATCTCGCCAGCGTGTCCTCCGCCTCAGCCGGAATAGGAATCGTCCTGCTCGATCCGGCTCAGGACCCAGTCGAACTCCCCGGCGGTGACGTGCACCCCGCAGTACGCGCAGGAGCCCGCCATGTTGATCTCGAGGGCGGCGCCGCATCCGGGGCAGGCCTGCGCGCGCGCGGGCCGCCCGCGGACCTCGGCCCCGCGGACGAGCGTCCAGTACTCGGAGTAGGGCCGTTCGCGCCGGCGGCTGCCTCCCACCACCTCCCCCGTGGAGGCCTTCGTGGTGACCTCGAAGCCGGTCGCGAAGACGCGCAGCGTGACGGCGTCGTAGTGGAGGTCCCGAGTGACCTTCGCCGTCTCGAGCCGCGTGATGCGCGCGCGCTCGACGGCGTTGCGCAGGCCCTGGCCCTGGTACGCGTCCACCCAGTACTGGAGGTACTGGAAGAGGGCATCCGAGACGTAGGGCCGGACCGGCCGCAGGTCCTGCGCCGCCCAGGCGGCGTGGAGCGACGAGAAGATCTCGCTCAGCCGCTCGGCGATGGCCTGATCCGTCACCGCGGAGTCGGCGGCCGCGAGCGCCTCCCAGTCCGTGGACAGGGACGGGCTCGTGACGGTGGGAAGGTCCGTCCCGCGCTCCTCGACCTCGCCCGTGAGGGCGGGCGGACGCGGCTCCGACGCGAGGACCTCGGCCGAAGCCACCTGCCAGTCGAAGCGGCCGTTCTCCATCGCCTGGCCGCAGGCGCGGCAACGGCCGTCCCCGATCTCGGTCGCGGGCGCACCACAGGCTGGACAGCCGAACGTGCGCGCGCCCTTCCAGGGCCGTGTGTGGGCCTGGGCGCGCCGCGAGAAGACCCAGACCTCCTTCAGGTAGTCCGCGGTGGCGGACTGGGTGGCAGCGGCGCCCGCCGTCGTCACGTTCGACTCGATCTCGACCTTCACTTCGTGGACTCGGCGTGCGGGGTCGGGCGGGTTCGCTCGCGCGCCCACGACGCGCATCGCACCCACGACCACCGATTGCACGGGCGCCCCCACGGGGGGCCGGGCCTGCAGGCTCTCCCGCACCGCCGGAGACAGATAGGGGGCGAGGAGGGCCAGCGCGGCGCGATCGTGGCGCGCGCGGTGGGCGGTCGCATACAGGCCATACGCGAAATCGTCGAACAGCACGGCGGAGAACTCCGGATCGGCTTCGCGAACGAGCGCGAGGGCGTTCTTCGGCGTCCGCCACTGCGTTCCATCGCCGCGCGGCTCGGGTCGGGGTGGGCGGGCCGGACGGCTGTCCCAGTCGCTCGTGTCACCGGCCTTCTTGCGCCGGTAGGCCTCGGCGATCCCGTTGAAGACGACGAATCCAACGACGAAGGCCACGGACAGGCCGAGTCCGATCCAGACCAGGGGATCGTCGAAGGAGACCGGGACGCTGGGTCCGGAGCTCGCTCCGGATCCGCTCGACGACGAACCGTACGAGCGACCGGACGACGTGGATCCGGACGAGGACCCGGAGGACCGCCCGCTGGACCCGCCTGAATACCCCTGGCCGCCCCCCGGTCGGGCCTCGAGGCGGGACGCCGCGGAACACACGAGCACCGTGGCGATGGTGAGAGAGAGAGCAAGCCGACGTGGGATCGTCATGGGCGCCGCGGCCGGACCTGCTTCAAATGCCGGGCTGGTCCGACCAGGGCTGATGCTACTCCTTAAGGCGTCCGTTCGAAGGCGCCCGCGTCGCAGGCCGGACCCTGCGGGCGCGTCACCCCGCGCTGGTCGACGGCCGGACAGCCCGCCGTTCCCGCGGCGTCGATGGCCGGACTGCCCGCGAGCAGCGCATGCGTGGCCGTCGGACCGCCGTTCGCAGCCAGAGGCCCCAGCCGCGGATCGACCCCAGGCTGATCTCCGGCGGCGGTCAGGTTGCACGATGCGTCGCTGGCCACGTTGTGGCCGTCCGACGCGAGCACCACCGGGCCGGCACCGATGAAGCCGGCGAAGCAGCCGGCGGAGGTGTTGTCGGCGACGATCGAGCTGGCCAGGCGCAGGGTCGCGCCGGCGGACGTGAAGGTTCCCACGAACACCGCCGCCGGCGCGAAGGAGGGCGCGGTGTTGTAGGCGATGGTGGAATGCACGATCTGCAGGACGCCGTCTGTATGGAAGATGGCGCCCCCGTACCATGCGCGCGACTCGTTCCCGCTGAGCGTGCTGTTGAGGACGGTCACGTTGCCCAGGCTGCGCAGCCCGCCACCCACGTTGCCGGCCGTATTCCCTTCGATCGTGCTCCGCTCGATGGTGACGACGGTGTTGAAGAACACGTACACGCCCCCGCCGTCGGTGATCTGCGTGGTGTTGCCGCGGACCGTGCTGTCGGTGAGGACGAGCCGGCTCCCGTCGCCGTTGTAGATCCCTCCGCCGCCCTTCCAGAAGTCGTTCTTCACCGCTTCCACCCGGTTGTTGCGCACCATCGCGTGGTCCAGGGTGAGGGCGCCGTTGTTGAGGATGCCGCCCGCGAGGTCGGAGCCGCGGCCGTCGGCGATCGTCAGGTTCCGGACGACGACGTCGGCGCCGGGGTTGACGATGAGCACGCGGTCGACGTCGTTGCCGCTGAGGATCAGCCCGGGCGCGGCCGCGCCGTCGATGGTGACGTCCTTCGACAGCACGAGCGGGCCCGACGTGAGGCCGATCGTCTGGCCGTCCAGGGCGGGCGCGAAGGCCACGCTTCCGCCGTCGGGCAACGCCGCCAGGAGCTGCCGCAGCGAGCCGGGGCCGCTGTCGGCGGTGGTGGCCACGGTCACGTGACGCGTGGGCTCCAGCTCCACCCGCGCGAGCCACAAGTCGCCCGAGCGCGTCCCACCTTCCGGCAGCACGAAACCGTAACCCCACACCTGCGTGCGGCCGAACCCGTCGTTGGGAGCGCCGGGCGGCTGGTGCGCGCTGCGATGGAAGCTCGCGAACGGCACGGTGATCCGGCGCCACCCCACGGTGTCGTCCACGAAGGGGGCCTCGAAGCGCTCCGCGGTGTCGGGGGCGCCGAAGACACGGATGTAGTCCACCGCCATCGATTGCGGGAAGACGGTGTCGGCGCCGACCGGCCCGCCGAAGTTGCCGCCCACGGCCAGGTTGAGGAGCAGGAAGAAGGGATGGTCGAAGACCCACTGGTTGGGGGCGACGTTCGACGGGGTGGCGCGATGGTACAGGGAGCCGTCCACGTACCAGCGGATCTCGCCCGGCTGTCGCTCCACCGCGAACGTGTGCGTCTCGAGCGAGATGTCGCGCCCGAAGTCGCGGCTCCCGCCGAAGCTCGTTCCGCCCGAGTAGCCGGGCCCGTGGATGGTCCCGAAGATCAGGTTAGGCTGCCGGCCCACCCATTCCATGACGTCGATCTCGCCCGCCTGCGGCCATCCGACCTCGCCGAGGTCCGTGCCCATGCTCCAGAAGGCCGGCCACAGCCCGGCGCCGCGCGGCAGGCGGATGCGGGCCTCGACGCGGCCGAAGCCGACCTCGAGCTTGCCCTGGGTCTTGAGGCGCGCGGACGTGTATCGGCACGGCCCGTAGTAGCAGACGAGAGACCCGTCCGCCGCCCGCGCGGTCAGGACGAGGTTGCCCCGTCCGTCGGTGGAGGCGTTGGCGGTGTCGTCGGTGTAGTACTCGAGCTCGGAGTTGCCCCACCCGGCAATGCTGCTGGCGCTGCCGTCGCCGATCTCGTGCGAGAACACGTGCGGGTCGGGAGGACGGCCGGCGCGGGAGCCGAACTCGTCGTGCCAGAGGAGCCCCCAGCGCCGGGGGCCGGGATCCGGCGCGCGGTTGTCCTTGACCTGGACCTTCAGCGTGGACCCGCTGCCCGTCCCGTAGAACCAGAAGCTCAGCGCTTCGGTCAGGCTCCAGTCCTGCGCCATCGCGAAGTCGCGGCCGAAGCGCGCGTAGCCGTCGTGGACGATGCGCTTGCCGGAGAACGTCCGGCCGGTGATGGGCGTCCGGTCCGCATCGCAGTCGAGGCCGGTGTCGTCGAAGTCGAAATGGAGCACGAGGTCGAGGTCTCCGTCATGATCGACGTCCTGCAGATGCCGGACGGCGCCGTGCCGATCGCGATGCATCTCGCCGGCGCGACCCAGCCGCACGGTATCGGGATCGACCGTCCGCGCGTCGAAGATCGGGGTGCTCAGGATGGCGACGGTGGCGAGACCATGATGATGCCGGCAGGCGCCGCCGTGGGGGAGCTGGACGCGGACGTCCACCAGCACCGGCGTCTCCACGTGCAGCAGTCCTTCGTTTGCACCCTGGCCGGGCAGGGCGAGCGGATCGCCGGGATGGACCTCGACCGCGCTCAACGCGAGGTCGCCCTTCTCCTCGAACTGGTCGGGCGGGGCCTCGAAGTCGTCGAGCAGGTTCGGGTCGAAGGGATCATCGTCGGTGATGTACAGGACCGCCTGCGTCACGAAGCCGAGAAGGGCCCCGGCCGGAGTGGCCAGGCGGAGCAGGACCGTCTTGGCGCCTTCGTGCTTGGTGTTGTCGATCGTCGAGACGTCGAACGATTGCTCGGTCGGCCCGCCCTTGAAGAAGGTGAGGGTACCGTCGCCCGGGATGTAATCGCGGGCGGGCGTGGCCGTGCCGGGTACGAGCGTGTAGCCGACCGAGACCTCGGCGGGGTCGTCGTCATTGAGGGCTCGGCTGAGCCGAACGCCCACATGCGCCGTGCCCCCTTCGGTCACGCCGAAGCTCGCGGAAGCGAAGGCGACGGTCAGGGGCTTCACGCCCGCCGCTCCGAACAGCGTCACCTGGTCGAGGTAGTAGCGGCGCGGACCGCCCGTGCCCAGGGCGCCGAAGGCCCACCCGTGGACCTCGGTCAGGCCCAGGCCGTCGTTGGGCGCGCCGTTGCCGATCTCCTTGCGCACCAGGGTCGCGAACGGGAAGCGGAGCTGCTTCCAGCCCGTGAAGTCGTCCTTGAAGCCCACCGTCCACCGCTCGGCGTCGTCGTGCGTCGAGCCGGGGTTGCGGTTCTCGATGAGGTCGACGAAGAGGTCCGTGCCGCTGCCGGTGCCGTACAGCCAGAGGGCGAAGCCCTGGTAATGGCTCCAGTCCTGCGGCACCCAGGCGGTGAGCGCGGCGTCGTGGAAGTTCTCGACCACGCCGGCGTAGGAGGTGACGTCGAAGTCGATCTGGAGGACGGCGTTCGGTGCACCCACCGCGGGCAGGATGGGTGCCGGCGGCGTGGCGGCGGTCGCGATGGCCACGGTG
>JBGPBV010000074.1:0-29557 GCA_041481445.1 Vicinamibacteria bacterium | reverse complement strand
TTCCCCATCTGGTGGGGCCTGCTGATGGCCGTGGCCTGGGTGCTCTCCGGACCCACGGCCGCCCTGCTCGTCCTCGTCGTCGCCTCCGTGACCGGACAGGTCGCCTTGCGCGTACGCGACCGCCGCCGCCGCCGGCCCCGCCCGGAAGGAGCGCCGTCCGCGGAGCGCGCCGCCCTGCGCGACGCGCGGGCGGCGCTGCGCCGGCAGATCCGCGAGGTGGTCGGGTAGAATCGTCTCCCCATGTCCGTCCTCCCCGGCGCCGCGGTGGCGCTCCTGGCCGCGGCCCTGCTTCCCGCCTGCTCGGTCAAGCACGTCGCCGTGAACGCGCTCGGCAACGCGCTGGCCGAGGGCGGCTCCGGCTATGCGCGCGACGAGGACCCCGACCTGGTCTGGGAGGCGGTGCCCTTCGGCCTAAAGACGATCGAGGGCCTCCTCGACGAGGCTCCCCGCCACAAGGGCCTGCTCCTGGCCGCGGCCAGCGGGTTCGTCCAGTACGGCTACGGCCACGTCCAGCAGGAGGCGGACTTCGTGGAGGCGCACGACCTCGCCCGCGCCACCGAGCTGCGGGTCCGCGCCCGCCGCCTCTACCTGCGGGCCCTGGGCTACGGCTTTCGCGGCCTGGAGGTCGACTTCCCGGGCCTGCGCGAGCGGCTGCGCGCGGAGGGCGCGCCCGCCCTCGGCCGCACCCGCAAGGAGCACGTGCCCCTGCTCTACGCCACTGGCCTGGCCTGGTTCGCCGCCATCGCCGTCTCCAAGGACGACTCCGAGCTGACCGCCGACCAGGGCCAGGCGGAGGCCCTCATGCGCCGGGCCCTCGCCCTCGACGAGGCCTACGACCACGGCGCGCTGCACGACTTCTTCATCTCGTGGGAGGGGCGGGGGGAGGCGGTGGGCGGGTCCTTCGAGAAGGCGCGCACGCACCTCGACCGCGCGGAGGCGCTCACGGGCGGGCACCGCGTGTCCGCCCTCGTCAACTTCGCGGAGACGGTCTCCGTCGCGCGGCAGGACCGCCGCGAGTTCGATCGGCTCCTGCGGGAGGCGCTCGCCGTCGACCCCGGCTCCGTGCCCGACATGCGCCTGGCCAACCTGGTGTACCAGAAGCGGGCCCGGTGGCTGCTCGGACGGGCGGACGAGCTGTTCGTGGAATAGGAGATGATCGAAGCCATGACGTGCGGCAGGCGACGGCAGACCTCGATCCGGGCGGCGGCCGTGGTGGCGGCGGCCATCGCCCTTCTGGGCCCAGGGCCCGCGGGGGCGCAGCCGGTCCTGGTGAAGATGGCAACCCTGGTGCCGGACGGCTCGTCGTGGCACCTCATCCTCAAGGAGACGGCGGACAAGTGGCGGACCGCCTCGGGCGGCGGGGTCACCGTGCGGCTCTATGCGGGAGGAGTGGCCGGGGACGACCCCGACGTCGTGCGGAAGATGCGGCTGGGCACGCTCAACGCCGGGGTGCTGACCTCGGTGGGCGTGGCCGAGATCGACAAGTCCGTCTACGCGCTGGGCGTGCCGATGATGTACGACTCCTACGAGGAGCTCTACTTCGTCCTCGACAAGATGCGTCCGCGGCTGGAGGCGAGCCTCGAGGCCAAGGGTTTCGTGGTCCTCAACTGGGCGGACGGAGGATGGGTGCACTTCTTCTCCCAGAAGCCGGTGGCCACGCCGGACGACCTCAGGACCATGAAGCTCTTCACCTGGGCCGGGGACGCCACCAGCGTCGATCTCTGGAAGTCGGCCGGCTTCAACCCGGTCCCGCTGCCGGCCACCGAGATCGCGACCGCCCTGCAGACGGGCCTCGTGAACGCGCTGGGCTGCCCGCCCCAGGTCGCGGTGATCGCGCAGTACTACAACTACGCGAAGAACATGACCGCGCTGCCCTGGCAGCTCCTCCTCGGGGCCACCGTCATCAACAAGAACGTGTGGGAGCGCATCCCCGCCGACGTGCGCCCCGCGCTCCTGCAGATCGCGCGCGAGTCGGGGGCGCGCCTGCAGGACGAGATCCGCAAGAGCGGCGACCGCGACGTGGAGGCCATGCGCAAGCGCGGGCTCAACGTGGTGGCGGTGGACGCGCGGGCGCGCGAGCAGTGGAAGAAGACGGCGGAGGGCCTCTACCCGAAGATCCGCGGGTCCGTCGTGCCCGCCGACGCCTTCGACGAGGCCGTGCGCTTCCGCGACGAGTACCGCAAGGCCCATCCCGCGCGCTGAGGCGGGCTAGAAGCGGCGGCCGAGCCCGGCCCGCATGCCGAAGTCGGTGGTGGCCGCCTGGTTCGTGAGGCCTTCCGTGATGCCGACCTCCAGCATCCAGCCGTGGTGGAGACCGAGCTTCGATCCCACGCGCAGGCTGGTCGTCGTCCCCGGATAGGCCTCCACGTTCGTGACCAGGCGCGCGGCCGCCTCGAGCTGAGCAACCACGCTCCAGCCGCCGGTGAGACGGCCCTCGAAGGCGAGGAACCCCTGCGGGCGCGTGCGCGGGTATTGGATGCCCTGGAACTCGCTCGCGCTCGACACCGTCGTGCCCAGGCCCAGGTAGACGTCCGCGCGGGCGCCCAGCGGGTGGGCGGCCACGAGTTGAAGACCCGCCGCCGCGCCCGCGTGCGCGAAGGTGCCCGTCGCCGTAGGCAGGCTCAGGCGCGCCACCGCCGCCACGCGCCATCCCCCGGGGTCGGGCCACCCGAGCACCAGGCCGTGTCCCTCGATCTCGAGGTTGCCGAGGCCGGTGCCGGCGCGGCCTTCCCACTGGAGCGGCCGGGCCCGCGTGTCGCGCCCCTCGACGTGGAACTCGTCGTCGGGAAAGAGCGAACGGCCGCTGTCGGGAAGGCGGAGCGCGCGGTGCCAGGCGTCGATGAGGCCGTCGAGGATCCCGGCCCCCCGCCAGAGGACGGGGAGACGCAGGCCGATCGTGAAGCGGTCGGAGAGGCCGCGGCGCACCGTGAGGGCGCCGCTGCGGTGCTCGCCGTCCACGAGGTAGCTCACGTCCGGAGTGGGCCCGATGATGCCGGCCAGGCCGAAGTCGCTCCCCCAGTCGCCGTCGAGGCGCACTTCCAGGCGGCCCCGCCCGAGCGGATCGGGATCCACGGCGGGCAGCGTGAGCAGCGGCTGGGCCAGCAGCCACTCGTCGCGGGCCGCGAATGGCCCGCGACGCGCCGGAGCCGGGGCCTGGGCGAAGAGAGGCACGCTCAGGAGGGCCGCGCCGCCGGCGAGGAGGAGGCGCAGGGGGCGGACCATTCCCGGCATTCAACCACACGCGCCCGGCGTTGACGGTCCGCGCGCGTCCCGGATACGATCCACCCGCGATCCCCCCGAGATCCTCTCCATTCCGGACGCAAGCGCACCGGGCCCGAGAGCCCACATGGAAGGAGCCACGCGCATGAGAACCCCCTCCCGCATTCTCGCCGTCGCCGCCGTCCTCGCCCTCGGCGTCCCCGCCGTCCACGCGAAGGACCCGAACAACCCGACCTGGTGGGACAAGTACCAATACCTGGCCAAGGGCGGAACCATCGCGGCTGGCACCGCCACCACTTCCGTCGCGGTGGACAAGACCAACGTGGACGTCTCGAACGAATGCGGACCCCAGAGCGAGACCTACATCACGATCGACCCGAACCGGCCGCGGACGCTCGCCGCCGGCTCGAACGAGATCTTCCGCCTGCCCATGCGCGGCTACTTCTCGACCGATGGCGGCACCACCTGGGGAGGCGTGGACCTCCCGCTGCCGCCACCCAAGGGGAACGGCACCGACTTCGGCTCCGACCCGACCCTCGCCTTCGACACCCGCGGGAACGTCTACTACGGCTACATCGTGGTGTTCTTCGGCAACGGCAACGGAGTCAACGGCACCAGCATGGCGGTGGCGAAGTCCACGGACGGCGGCCGCACGTGGCCGGCGGTGACCTACTTCTCGCCCGAGGGCGGCTCCAACCACTTCAACGACAAGCCGATGATCACCGCCGACACCAACCCGTCCAGCCTCTTCCGCGACCGCGTGTACATCGCCTGGGACGCGGCCAGCGGCGGCTCGACCAGCGGAGGCATCCGCGTGGCGCGGTCGTCGGACGGAGGCGCGACGTTCACGGTGAACCGCGCGGACGAGCCGAGCGGACCCGGCCGCGGCATTGGCGCCGTGCCCTTCGTCGGTCCGGGCGGCGAGCTGTACGTGGCCTGGAACGACTACGCGAACAACACGATCGCGTTCAACCGTTCGTTCGACGGGGGTGCGACCTGGGGCCAGGAGGGGCTGATCGCCTCCAAGCGGATCGCGTTCGACATCGCGATCCCCGCGGAGTCCGTGCGCGCGGCCCTGGTCTATCCCGCCTGCGACACCGACCGCTCGACCGGACCGCGTCGCGGCCGCCTGTACTGCTCTTGGCTGGACCTCACGGACGCGGGCACCACGGACATCCTGCTGTCGTTCTCCGACGACCAGGGCGCGCACTGGTCCACGCCCGCCGGTGTTGGCGACCGCCTGAGCGCGCCCGCCGACCGGTTCAATCACTGGATGTCCGTCGATCCGGTGACGGGGTCGGTGACGGTTTCCTACTACGACACGCGCAACGACCGCACGGGCGCCCGCTACGAGACGGACGTCTACCTCGCGCGCTCCTCCGACGGCGGCGCCTCCTGGGCTCCCGACCTCCGGGTCACGACCGCGCGGTCGAACGAGCACGACTGCGGAGGCGTGTTCCCCTGCAACGGCATCAACTACGGCAACCAGCAGGGGGACTACGAAGGGCTCGTCTCGCTGGGTGGAGTCTCGCACCCGATCTGGACGGACAGCCGGCGGCAGCTGGTGCCGATAGCGGGGTGCTCGCGCGGGCTGGCGATGGAGGAGGTCTTCACGGCGACCGTGCGCTGAGGCGCAGGCCCGGAGACTCCGCCGCCATGAGCGCCTCCCCCGCCGCCACCGACACCGCGCTGCCGCCGAGCCACGGCGCGCTGCCCCCTTGGGACGTGGCCGAGCTCCCGGCTCCGCCGTCGTTCGGGCTGCGCAACGCGATGGCCGTGATCGGGCCGGGGGCGATCATGGCCGCCACCTCGATCGGGGGCGGCGAGTGGCTGGTGGGCCCGGCGGCGGCGGTCAAGTACTCGACCGACATCTTCCTCATCGCCACGGCCGCGATCGCGCTCCAGGTCCTCTTCAACCTCGAAGGGATCCGCTACACGCTCTACACCGGCGAGCCGATCTACGGCGGGATCATGCGGCTCCGTCCGGGCGGCCGCTTCTGGGCCGGCTTCTATTCGCTGATCGGCTTCTTCCAGCTCGGCTGGCCGGCCCTGGCCGGCAGCGCCGCCGCCGCCCTGCTGGCGGCCTGGATGGGACGCATGCCGGGCGCGCCCGACCAGACGACGCAGGCCTGGATCGCCATGGCCCTGATCGGGGCGGTCGTCCTCATCCTGTCCTTCGGAGGGACGATCGAGCGCATGCTCGAATACTTCGCCTGGACCATGCTCGCCGTGGTGTTCCTGTTC
Organism: Vicinamibacteria bacterium; assembly: GCA_041481445.1. Lineage (GTDB taxonomy): Bacteria > Acidobacteriota > Vicinamibacteria > Fen-336 > Fen-336 > AA29. The sequence continues at coordinate 24,094 of JBGPBV010000074.1, read as the reverse complement.
CTCATCGCGGTCAACGTGGCCTTCGTGCCCGCCAGCCACTGGTGGCACACGTTCCTGGGGTTCTTCCGCTTCACCGGCCTGCCCCGGCCGGTCGACTGGGGCCTCATCGGGGCCTTCGCCGCCACCGCGGGATCGGGCGGGATGGGGAACCTCACCGTGACCAACTGGGTCCGCGACAAGGGATGGGGCATGGGCGCGCACGTGGGCGCGATCCCGAGCGCGGTCGGCGGCCACCATGTCGCGCTCTCGCACGTGGGCAAGGTCTTCGTCGCGCGCGGCGACAGCCTCGCCCGCTGGCGGGAGTGGATGCGCTACGTCCACCTCGACCAGATCTGGGTCTGGGGCCTCTTCTGCTTCCTGGGCATGTACCTGAACGTGAACCTCGCCACCGCGCTGATCCCGCACGGCACGGACCTGCAGGGCCTGGCCGCGGGCGCCTACCAGGCCCACTACCTGCGCCAGATCTGGCCGGGCTTCTGGTTCCTGACCCTCTTCAACGGCTTCTGGCTCCTCTTCAAGACCCAGCTCGGCAACACCGACATCCTGGTGCGGACGATCACGGACGCGGTGTGGATGTCGCGGCAGGGGGAAGGCACGAGCCGCCTCGACATCCGCGGCCTCTACTACGGGATCCTCCTCGCCTTCTCGCTCTGGGGCGCCATCGTCATCGGCTGGGCATCGCCCTTCCAGCTCTTCAAGGTGGTGGCCAACATGGCGGGCATCGTTCTCGCCATCGCCGGCGTCCAGATCGTGATCGTGAACCGGAAGTTCCTGCCCCGCGCCGTCCGTCCCGCCCTCTGGCGCGAGGCGGGCGTGCTTCTGTGCTCCGCGTTCTACGCGTTCTTCGCGTTCTTCGTGATCCGGGACATGCTGCAGCGCGCACTCGGACGATGAGGCGGGAGGTCCGGCCGCTCAGAAGTCCACGGTGACCCCGGCCGAGGGCAGCCTCGGGAAGAGCGTATCCGTGGAGAAGAAGACGCGGCCGCTGCGGTCGAAGCCGTCGAGATCCGTGTAGCGCACGTTGGTCCGCCCCAGCACGTTCAGGACCTCCGCGAACAGCGTGAGCTTGAAGCCCCGGAAGAGCCAGGCCTTGTTCATGCGGAGGTCCAGCCGGCCGTAGGCCTCGGGACGAAGCTCGTTGCGCGCCTCCGAGAAGTAGAAGACGCCTTCGCGGGCGGGGTCCTCGCGGTAGAAGCCGGGGACGGGAAAGCCGCTCCCGTAGCGGTACTTGAGGCTGAGGTTCAGGGTCTGGCTGAGGCGCGCGCTGGCATAGGCGGTGACGGTGTGCCGCTGGTCGTAGTCGGCGTCGAAGTCGAGCCCCGCGACCTGGTCGTGGCGGCGCGCGTGCGCGTAGCTGTAGGCGATCCACCCGGAGATTCCGTTCGCGCTGCGGCGCTGGAGGAGGACCTCGATCCCGCGCGATCGTCCGGTGAGGTCGTTCCCCAGGCGCGCCCCCGGGCGCGGCGCCACGATGCGGCCCTCCTCGAGGTGCCACTCCGAGCCGGGAGCGAAGAAGAGGCCCTCCTCCTCCTGGTCGTAGGCGTCGAGGCGCACGCGCGCGTGGTCGCCCAGGCGCCGCTCGAGGCCGACGGTGAAGTGTCGCGAGCCCTCGGCGTCGAGCAAGGGGTCGCCCCGGCGCCCGTAGAGCTCCGCGAAGTCGGGGAACTGCGCGTACTCGCCGAAGGCCGCCGTGGCCCGCGTGCGCGCCCCGAGCGCGATGGAGGCGGAGGCCCGCGGCAGGACCCGGCTCTCCCCCGTCTCCTCCCAACGGTCGAACCGGCCGCCGAGGGTGAGGCTCGAACGTCCGCCGAGGCCGGTCCAGGTGTCCTGCAGGTAGCCGCCCCACTGTACGGCGCCGGCGTCGTAGTCCTCGGTGACGAAGTAGGCGCGCGTGCGGCCGTCGAAGGCGCGCGCGGTGGCGCGCTCGTCGAGGTGCCGCAGGACGAAGCCGCCTTCCAGGCGATGGGCGCCCGCGACCTGCGTGGCGTCGCCACGCGCGCCCCAGTGGCCGGTCCTGGACCGGAAGGTCTCCGTCCCCTGCTGGTCGACGTTCGTCCCCGTCTCTCCGGAGACGAAGGCGGCCAGGGCCAGCCGCCGCCGCGGGTCGTCGTGCCGCCATTGCAGGAGGCCGAGGTCGGTGCCGGCGTCCGCGGTCTCCACCGTGGCCGGGTCCGCGCGGTCCTCCCAGTGCGACCGGCCGTGCAGGAGCGTGAGCCCGAAGGTCTGGGTCGCCGTCGGGTGGTGGGCCAGGCGCGCGGTCACGTCGTAGTAGCCGACGGTCGTCCCCTCGTCGGCGTTCACCTTCTTGAGGACGTAGTCGAGGTAGCTCTTGCGCGCGGAGACGAGCCACGAGGACTTGCGCGCGTGCCCGATGGGCCCTTCCACCGTGCCGTACACCCCGGAGGCGCCCAGGCTGGCCCGTCCCGTGAGCTCGTCGCGGCTCCCCTCGCGCGTCTGGACGTCGAGCACCGCCCCCGTGCGGTCGCCGTAGCGGGCGGGAGCGCCTCCGGGGACGAGGGAGAGGGAGTCCACCACGTCGCCGTTGAGGATGGTCAGCGAGTAGCCGTCGTTGGCGTCGCGGATGGTGTGGAAGGGCGCGCCCAGGAGGACGCCGTCGAGGTAGAAGCCGACGGTGTCGAACCCGGAGCCGCGCATGGCGAAGGAGGCGTAGAAGTCGTCGCCGGTGGTCACGCCGGGGAGCGACTGGACCGACCGCAGCGGGTCGTCGGTGAGGACGCCGGCCAGGTTGCGCAACTCGACCCCGCGCAGGTTGTGGGCGGCGGGTGCGGCCACGTCGGGCGGGTCGAAGGGCGGGGCCTCCACCACCACCTCCTCCGACCGCTTGAGGGCCTCCTGTCCCACGCGGATCTCGATCTCGCCCGCCGTCTCGCTCGCGCGCACGGTCCTTCGGGTCACGCCGTACCCGATCGTCGTCACCACGACCTCGAGGTCGGCGGCCGGGAGCCCGTCGAGGGCGAACCGGCCGGCGGCGTCCGTTTTCGCCTCCATCTTCAACTGCGGGAGCGTCACGGCGGCCTTGGCGATGGCCTCGCCCGTCTGCGCGTCCACCACCCGGCCGCGCAGCGTCGCGGGGCCGGCTTCGTCGGCGGCGGCCACGGCGCCGACGGCGGCGAGCAGGAGCAGCGCGAGCCGGCGGGTCACGGCCCGCCCCACGTCCACCCGAAGCCGAAGGACAAGCCGAAGTGCGTCGACCGGTCGCTCACGAACATGAACCGGCCGTCGAGGCCCAGGGAGAAATGGCGGCCGAAGTAGATGTCCGCTCCGCCGCCCACCGTCCCTCCCAGCCGCGTGTCGTGGGTGCCGGCGGTGTCGAGAGTGGGCGTGCTGAGCGCGCCGAACTCGCTGAAGGGTCCCAGCGCGGCGGAGGCGTATGGCCGGAAGGTTCCGGCCAGCGGCGGGTAGTAGCGAGCGCCGAGGAGGACGGCGAAGAGGCCGCTCGTGCGGTCGGTGGTGGGCGTCGATTCGGCGATCACGTCGGTCACGCCCAGCCCGGCCTCCAGCGCGACGTCGGGACGGAGCCAGTGCGCGAACCACACCGCCTCCAGGCCGTGGCCGGCCTGGACCAGGTCGGTGGTCGGGGTCGAGCTCGCGCTGATCTGCGAGATCCCCACTCCCAGCTGGACGCGCGTGCGCCGGTCCAGGAGATCGCCGGCGGCGGCTTCGCCCGGTCCCGGTCCGCGCCGTTGCGTGGGGAGGCGGCGCGTCGGGTGAAGGCCCTCCCGCGAGAGCTCCTGGCGTTGGCCGTCCTCGAGCTTCAGGGACGAGGTCATGAGCCGCTGCTCCTGCTCGAAGTAGACCTCGTACTCTCCCGGCTCCAGGCCCAGCTCCACCGTGCGCCCGAAGGGCTTGTACAGCTCGGCCACGAGATGGCCGCGCGGTCCCAGGACGTAGAACCGGCCGTCGTAGTCGGGGCCGAGGACCAGGCTGGCCGAGGTCTGCCGCACGTCGGTGAGGACGACGTCGCCGGTGCCGGCCATCTTGATGTCGTAGGCGGGATGCTGGGCCCCGGCCTGGGTGCGCGTGGTCTGGGCCAGGGTCTCCGCGAACGCGAACTGGTACGCCTCGCCCAGCGTCACCCGGCCGTCTCCGGAGACGTCGGCGGCGCCGCGCAGGCCGGTCAGCAGGGCCTGCGTGAAGAACGACCCCTGCAGCCGCTCGGACTCCTGCGCGGCCTCGTTCTCCGAGCTCGAGGTGAGGAACGCGTATCCCTTGACCTGGCTCGAGGCGTCGGTGAGGAACGCGGGATGGGGCTGGCCCCCCTTGAGCCGCGTGATCGCCCCCGAGGCGCAGGCGTCGAGGATGGTGATCCCCACGTCGGCCGAGACCTCGGCCAGCGCGGTGCGCAGCTCGGCGTAGGGCAGCAGCTCCCGCCCCAGCATCAGGCCGCGGTCGTCGGCGTGGCCGGAGAAGTACACGACGACGTCCACCTGGCCGCCCGCCGCCCGCGCCGCCTCCGCCCGCGTCCGGACGGCGCCGAGGGCGTCGAGGAGGCCCCGCCGCGTGGGCTCGCGCAGGACCGTGCAGTCCTCCGCGGCCACGCCGCCCATGCGGATGAGGACGGAGGCCAGGCGATCGGCGTCCGCGACCGCATAGCGCAGGGGCACGCGGTCGGCCGCGCCGCGGTTGGAGCCGGCCACGACCGCGAACCGGCGCGTGGGGGCGGAGGGCGCGGCGGCGGCGGCGGGACCGAGGAGGCCGAGGGCGACCCCGGCGGTGAGCAGGATGGTCATCGCGCCTCGTTCTTCTTGAGCACGAACACGAACTGGTCCAGTGACGGCGGCAGGTCGAGCCGGCCCGCCCGGCCGTCCGCGGAGGCCGCGCGTGTGAGCACGGCCGCGATCACGTCCTCCACCGGGAACGGCGCGTCCCCGGTCACGAGATAGAAGCGCTCGAATCCGGGCGCGTCGTCGAGCCGATAGGCCTGGGCGAGCGCCACCGCCGCCCCCGGCTCCAGCGGCGCCGCCTCCGCGCCCGTGGCGGGCAGGTGGCGCGTCACCGCGCGGCGTCCGTCGATGGACACGATCGCGCCGAAGCGGCGGCCGGCCGCCTGGTAGGCGAGCTGCACGACGTCGTTCTCGCGCGCCACGCTGCCGGAGGCGAGATCCTCGACCGCGGCCGCCGGACCCTTCCGGTAGACGTGGAGGCGCGGGGCCAGCCCCTTGACACGCGTGGTGTCGGTGGCGCCCTTGCCGCGCCGGCCGGGGAGGAGCACGGCGCTGGCGGTCACGAGCACGAGACCGAGGGCGAGCACGGAGACGAGGGCGGGGGGCGGGATCCTCCGGCGCGCGGCCGCCGCCGGCTCGGGGGCCGCCTCCGCGCGGGCGCGGATCGCCGCTCCCATCGCCGCGGGCGGATGGCCGGCCAGGACCTCGCGGTCGGACTGCTCGAGGGCGGCCAGCCGTGCGCGCAGGCTCTCGTCCGCGGCCATGGCCTCACGGACCGCCTCCTGCTCCGGCGGAGGGAGCTCGGCCAGCCGATAGCGCTCCAGCTGCCAGTCCGGGACCATGGCGCCGGGGGCCGCGGTCACCGAGCCTCCATCGCCCGCAGCGACGAGCGCAGGCCGCGCAGGCGCCTGCGCACGCCGGAGACGGACATCCCGCACTCTCGCGCCACCTGCTCCAGGGTCATGCCGTCCACGTAGTGCAGCACGGCCATCGTGCGCGTGGACTCGGGATGGCGGCCGAGGAGGCGGTCGAGCAGCAGCGGCGCGTCGAGGTCGTCGCGCACGGCGATCCGGGCCAGCACCTCGTCGCCGGGCAGCGCCGGCTGCCGCCGCCGGTCCCGGATCCGGTTGAGGCTCAAGTTGGTCGCGATCCGGTAGAGCAGGCTCGACGGGTACCGATCGGACAGCGTCTGCCGGCGCATCCAGACGCGCACGAACACCTCCTGCGTCACGTCGAGCGCCTCGTCCTCGTCGCCGAGGAGGCGCCGACACCGGCGCAGCACCATCGGTCCATATTTTTGAAACAGGGCGTCGACGTCCATCCCGCTCCCGGTGGTTGTAACACCGGGAGCGGGATGATGTGTCACTTCGGAACTTGCGAACCGGGGGGGAACGGGTGGTCGGTGGCGTCGCCCTTGGCCCACCAGCCGCCGTCGCGCAGGCGGCCGTTCTGGTCGATGCACCAGTACTCGACGCGCTCGGGGGTCAGGCGCAGGTACAGGAAGTGATGGAACGCCCCGCCGGCGGCGACGTAGCCGGGGCTGGGCTTGAAGTCGTAGACGGTGTTGCCGCCGCCGCCGGAGACGAAGTAGCGGATCCCGTCCTGGGGGACCATGCGCGCGTAGAAGTGGTTGTGCCCGGACAGCGCCGCGTCCACTCCGTACTTCTTGAAGATGGGCACGAGCTGCTCCTCGAGCTGCAGCTCGCGCGCGTGGCCCTCCGCGATGGGGACGAACAGGAAGAACTTCAGGGGCACGGAGGGCGAGTGGACGGGATGGTGGAAGATCACCAGCTTCCAGCGCGCGCCGGAGGCGGCCAGGGCCTGCTCCAGCCACTCGATCTGGGCGCGGTCGGTCTGCAATGGAGAGAGCTTGCTCTGGGACGTGCGGAGCGTGTTCGAGTCGAGGACGAACACCTCGGCCAGGGGGCTCGGTCCGTCGCCGACGCGCACGGAGTAGTAGCGGCGGCCCCCCACGTATCCGAACGGGGCATGCGTGAGCTGGGCCTGCACGTCGCAGCGCAGGAGGTCCCAGCGGTAGGCGTCGGCGTCGGAGGCCAGGCGGTCCACCGGCGTGGTCCGGGCGCTGCAGAAGGAGACGTCGTGGTTGCCGAGCGTGGAGTGGAAGACCGTCCCCTTGTCCATGAGCGGCTTGTAGATGTCGTCGAAGCGCGGGCCGAAGTACTCCTTGCTGCCCCGGTCGTAGATGTTGTCGCCGAGCGTGAAGGCCATCGCGATCGGGACCTCGAGCATCTGGTCGCGCACCGCGCGCTGGTCGCCCTTGCCCGTCCCGAAGTCGCCGAGGAAGGCCAGCCGCGCCTCCCGCTCCTGGCCGTGGACGGCGCCGGAGGCGACGAGGAGGAGGAGAACGGTGGCGCCCGCTGCCCCGCGGCGCCGCCTCATCGGAGCCCCTAGCGGGCGGCGGACCCGCGCAGCCGCGACAGCTCGTCGTAGAGATGGACGGTAGCGGCGATGCACTTCTTGAAGTCACCGAGGTGCAGGCTCTCGTTCTCGGAGTGAGCGTTGCACGAGGGGTCTTCCACTCCGGTGAGCAGGCAGGGGGCGCCGCCGAGCAGGTCGGAGAACGGCTGCACGAAGCCGATGGAGCCGCCGGCGCCGATCATGGCCGCCTCCTTCTTGAAGCCGGCCTTGAGGGCGCGCCGGGCCGCCTCGAAGGCGGGACCGTCGGGATCGGTCGTCCACCAGGGCGTGCTCCCGTTGACCTTCGCCGTGACCTGGACGCCGAAGGGGGGCTTGCGGGTGAGCTTCTTCACCAGCTGCCCGCCCGCCTTCTGCCCGTCCATGTTGGGCACGGTGCGCAGGCTCAGCCGCGCCCGCGCCGAGTCCACGATCTGGTTCGAGGAGCCCGCGAACTCGTGCGACTCCGAGGCGATCACGGTGAGCGAGGGCCGGGTCCAGATCTGCTCGTAGACGGAATAGCCCTTCTCGCCCCAGAGCTTCGTTCCCTTCCCTAGCCCCGCTTCCTTCTTGAACTTCTTCTCGTCGAAGTCCAGGCTGCGGATCCGCTTGAGCTGCTTCTTGCTCGGCTTGGCCACGTCCTTGTAGAGGCCCGGGATGTCGAGGGAGCCGTCCTTGTTGCGCAGGTCCGCGATGAGGGCGGCCAGGATCTGCACGGGGTCGGGGACGGGGCCTCCCCACATGCCGCTATGGACGGGGTGGTCGAGGACCTTGACCTCGACGTCCACCTGCACGATCCCGCGGAGCTGGTAGGTCAGGGCGGGCACGCCGGTGTCGAAGTTGGCGGTGTCGGAGAGCACGATGAAGTCCCCGGACAGGAGGTGCTTGTACTTGTCGAGGAACTTCCCGAGGTTCTCGGAGCCGATCTCCTCCTCGCCCTCGATCACGAACTTGACGTTGCAGGGCAGCCCGCCCGCGCCCTTGAGGTAGGAGGTCAGCGCCGCCACGTGCGTCATGCACCCACCCTTGTCGTCGGCGGTCCCGCGGCCGTAGAGGCGCCCTCCGCGCTCGGTCGGCTCGAAGGCGGGCGAGAGCCATTTCTCGGGCCGCCCGGCCGGCTGCACGTCGTGGTGCCCGTAGAGCAGGATGGTCGGGGCGCCCGGCTTGTGCAGCCACTCGCCGTAGACGTAGGGGTGGACGCCCGGGATCTCGAGGACCTGCACCTTCTCGACGCCCGCCTCCCGCAAGGCGTCGCCCATGGCCTGCGCCGATCGGCGCACCTCTTCACGGGGGAAGCCCTCCGCGGAGATGCTCGGGATCCGGGAGAGGGCGACCAGCGTCCGCATGAAGTCGTCGAAATGCTGCTCGGCATACGAGAGCGCGGTCTTGACGTCGCCGTTCGACTCGGCCATCGGGAGGCTCCTCGTTGAATGGCGGCCCGAGCGGCCGCCTCCAGCAGCGAGTCTAACAGTTTGGTCAGGCCCCGGGCTCGGAGGCGAGCGCGGCCGCGAGCGACGGGGCGCCGCTGGCGCCGCGGAGACGCTCCGGCCGGTCGGCCACGCGATCCAGCCTCAGGAGCAGCCCGGCCGCGGGGGCGGGCAGCGTGCGGAGGATGGCGATGGGATTTGCGGTCAGTCGCCGTCGCGCGCCGCGGGCGGCCATCCGCGGATTAGACCAGAGTGGCCGCGTGATGGCGCGCGTAGTACCCTCTCGGCCACGATGACTCCATGAAGACCCTGGTCCTGCTGCGCCACGGCGAGAGCACGTGGAACCTGGAGAACCGGTTCACGGGATGGACGGACGTGGACCTGACCGCGAAGGGGACCCAGGAGGCGCACGAGGCGGCGCGGCTCCTGCGCGAGGGGGGCTACACGTTCGACCTCGCCTTCACCTCCCTGCTCAAGCGCGCGATCCGCACCCTCTGGATCGTCCTCGACGACCTGGACCTGATGTGGCTCACCGTGCACCGGAGCTGGCGGCTCAACGAGCGCCACTACGGCACGCTGCAGGGCCTCAACAAGGCGGAGACCGCGGCCAAGTACGGCGAGAAGCAGGTCCTGGTCTGGCGGCGCAGCTACGCCGATCCGCCGCCGTCCCTCACCCCCGAGGATCCGCGCTTCCCCGGCCACGACCGGCGCTACGCGGACCTCAGCCCCGCCGAGCTCCCCCTCAAGGAGTCCCTCGCGGACACGGTGGCCCGCTTCCTGCCGTACTGGCACGAGCGGATCGCCCCCGAGGTGCGCGCGGGGCGCCGCGTGCTCGTCGCCGCCCACGGCAACAGCCTCCGCGCCCTCGTCAAGTACCTGGACGGCGTCTCCGAGGAGGAGATCGTCGGCCTCAACATCCCCACCGGGATCCCGCTCGTGTACGAGCTGGACGACGGCCTCCGTCCTCGCCGCCACTTCTATCTGGGCGATCCGGAGGCGGCGAAGAGGGCGGCGGAGGCGGTGGCCCGGCAGGCGCAGCGGAAGCCCTGATCCGCCCCCGGCCGGCGCCGCGAAATCGACCTCCCGCGCCGCGCAAGACGCCCGGCGGTTGGTAGCCTGGGATGGAGGCCCCCTTTCGGGCCCCGGGGGAGGACGGTCGTATGAAATGGGTCAACGTCTACTTCGTCGGCTACGTCATCTTCATCGCCGGCGTGATCGCCGCCCTGGCGAAGATGGGCGTCATCCGGCGCATCGGGACCGAGTGGACGGTCATCGGGGTGGTGATCGCGATCGGCCTCGGCATCATGTTCGCGGTCGCGGGCAGCGGGCGCAAGGAATCGATCGAGATCGACCGGCACTGATCCAGCCGGCGCCGGCTCCGCCCGGCGCGGCTAGACTGAGAAGATCGTGGCTCTACATCCGGACACGGCATCCGCGGACCGGGCGATCTTCCTGCGCGCGCGTTACGGCGAGGTGCGCGCGACCACGACCGCGCTCGCCGCGCCCCTCTCGCCCGAAGACCAGCTCGTGCAGTCGATGCCCGACGCCAGCCCGACCAGGTGGCATCTCGCCCACACCACCTGGTTCTTCGAGACCTTCGTGCTCGTGCGCTTCGTGGCCGGCTACCGTCCGTTCGACGCGAGCTACAGGTACCTCTTCAACTCGTACTACGAGGGCGTGGGGCCCCGGCCACCCCGGCCGCAGCGCGGCCTCCTGACCCGGCCGGGCCTCGAGGAGGTGCGCGCCTACCGGGAGACGATCGACCGGCGGATGGAGGACTTCCTCGGCGATGGCTCCGCCGATGACGGCGACGCCCTGGATCGGACGGAGCTGGGGCTTCAGCACGAGCAGCAGCACCAGGAGCTGATCCTCACCGACATCCAGCACGCGCTCTGGTCGAACCCGCGGCGGCCGGCCTATACGACCAGCGCGCGTCCTCCGCGCCCCACCGTCCCGGAGCGCGCGGGCGCTCCCTCGTGGATCCATCATCCCGGCGGCCTGGCCGACATCGGCCACTCCGGCGACGGCTTCTCCTTCGACAACGAGCGGCCGCGGCATCGCGTCTACCTCGAGCCCTTCGGCCTCGCGCGGCGGCCGGTGACGTGCCGCGAGTACCTCCAGTTCATCGAGGACGGGGGCTATCGGCGGCCGGAGCTGTGGCTCTCGGACGGGTGGGCGGCCGTGCAGGCGCAGGGCTGGACGGCGCCGCTCTACTGGCACCGCGACGGCGAGCGCTGGTCCGGCTTCACCCTCCGCGGGACGGCGCCGCTCGACCTCGACGCGCCCGTGAGCCACGTGAGCCATTACGAGGCCGACGCCTACGCGCGCTGGGCGGGCGCCCGCCTGCCCACGGAAGCGGAATGGGAGGTGGTGGCGGCGGCGCCGCCCGTCGAAGGCAACCTCCTCGCCTCCGCCGCGCTCGTGCCGCGCGCGGCGGAGGCGAGTGGCGGCGCGGACACGCAGCTCTTCGGGGACGTGTGGGAATGGACGGGCAGCGCCTACCTGCCCTACCCGCGCTTCCGCCCGCTCGAGGGCGAGCTCGGGGAGTACAACGGGAAGTTCATGAGCGGCCAGATGGTGCTGCGTGGCGGCTCCTGCTTCACTCCCCGGTCGCACCTGCGTGGGAGCTAGCGCAACTTCTTCCCGCCCGCGACACGCTGGCAGATGTCCGGTCTCCGCCTCGCCCGCTGGGAATAGCCCCGCGGCTACTTCAGCCCGAACTCGCGCGCGCGCAGGCTCTTGATGCGGTCGCGGATCTGCGCCGCCTTCTCGAACTCGAGGGCCCTGGCCGCCTCCCGCATCGACTTCTCGAGCGACTTGATCTCCTTCTCGATGTCGTCGAGGGTGCGGTAGCGCTCCTCCGGCGTCTCCGCGACCTCGGGGACGCCCACGTAGTCCGCCTCGTAGACCGAACTCAGCAGCTCGCCCAGGTTCTTCTTCACCGTCTCCGGGGTGATGCCGTGCTCCTGGTTGTAGGCGGCCTGGATCGCGCGGCGCCGGTTGGTCTCGTCGATGGCGAACTTCATCGAGTCCGTCATCTTGTCGGCGTAGAGGATGGCGGTGCCTTCGAGATGGCGCGCGGCGCGGCCCATGGTCTGGATGAGCGACCCCCCCGAGCGCAGGAAGCCCTCCTTGTCCGCGTCCAGGATGGCGACCAGCGACACCTCGGGCAGGTCGAGCCCCTCGCGCAGCAGGTTGATCCCGACCAGCACGTCGAACTCGCCCTTGCGCAGGTCGCGCAGGATCTTCACCCGCTCCAGGGTCTCGATCTCGGAATGGAGGTAGCGCACGCGCACCCCGAGGTCGTGGTAGTACTCGGTCAGGTCCTCGGCCATCCGCTTGGTCAGCGTGGTCACCAGCACGCGCTGGTTCACGGCCACCCGCATGCGGATCTCCGCCAGCAGGTCGTCGACCTGGCCCTTCACGGGGCGCAGGAGCACCTGGGGGTCGGTGAGGCCGGTCGGACGGATGACCTGCTCGACCACCGCGCCTCCCGAGCGGTTCAGCTCGTAGGGGCCGGGAGTGGCGGAGACGTACACGGTCTGGCCCAGCCGCTGCTCGAACTCCTCGAAGCTCAGCGGCCGGTTGTCGAGGGCGGAGGGCAGGCGGAACCCGTATTCCACCAGCGTCTCCTTGCGCACGCGGTCCCCGTGGTACATGCCGCGCACCTGGGGGATGGACTGGTGGGACTCGTCCACGATCAAGAGCGCGTCCTTGGGCAGGTAGTCGAGGAGGGTCGGGGGCGGCTCGCCCGGCCGGCGGCCGGAGAGGTGGCGGGAGTAGTTCTCGATGCCGTGGCAGTGCCCCACCTCGCGCAGCATCTCCAGGTCGAACATCGTGCGCTGGAAGAGGCGCTGGGCCTCCAGCAGCTTGCCCTGGCCCTCCAGCTTCGCCTTCTCCTCGATCAGCTCCGCCTCGATCGTCTTGAGCGCGTCGTAGATCCTGGGCTGGGGCGTGACGTAGTGGCTGGAGGGGTAGATCGCGACCTGGGCCAGGCGGCCCAGGCTCTTCCCCGTCAGGGGGTCGAAGGAGGTGATCGACTCCACCTCGTCCCCGAACAGCTCGATGCGGATCCCCGTCTCCTCGTAGGCGGGCACCAGCTCGACGACGTCGCCGCGCACGCGGAAGGTCCCGCGGCGGAGGTCGACGTCGTTGCGGTCGTAGCGCGCCTCCACCAGCTTGGCCAGCAGGTCGCGCCGGTCCAGCTCCTCTCCTTGCCGCACGAACAGCAGCATCCCGTAGTACGACTCCGGCGAGCCCAGGCCGTAGATGCACGACACCGAGGCCACGATCACCACGTCCCTCCGCTCGAACAGGCTGCGCGTCGCGGAGAGGCGCAGGCGGTCGATCTCGTCGTTGATGATGGCTTCCTTGTCGATGTAGGTGTCGGACTGGGGGACGTAGGCCTCCGGCTGGTAGTAGTCGTAGTAGGAGACGAAGTACTCGACGGCGTTCTTCGGGAAGAAGGACTTGAACTCCTGGTAGAGCTGGGCGGCCAGGGTCTTGTTGTGGGCCAGGATCAGCGCGGGCCGGTTCACCTGGGCCAGCACCGAGGCCATCGTGAAGGTCTTCCCGCTGCCGGTGACGCCCAGGAGCACCTGGTCGCGGTCGCCCCGCCGGATCCCCTCCACCAGCTCCGCCAGCGCGGCCGGCTGGTCCCCGCGCGGCTGGAACTCGCTCACGAGCTCGAAGCGCGAGTCGGCGGGGGTGGGGGCGAGGCGGGGCTCCGGCGCGCGCATGGGACTCACGAGACCTTCCTCCGAGTTACGGTAGCCTTCCATTGTAACGAAGGTCCGGGCGTGCGCGCCCTCACCGGACCGGGCCGGCCTGGGCGAGGGGCCGCGTCCATACGGTAGAATGGCGGCTCATTCGCGAGGCCGGCATGGAGAGCGCCACGACCGTCATCGACGCCCAGGCAGACATCGACGGGACCCTGAAAGGGAAGGACGCCCAGATCCTGGGAAAGTTCCGCGGCCAGATCGAGGTGACGGGGCGCCTCGTCCTCGGCGAGGGCGCGCACGTCGAGGCGCGCGTGACCGCGGACGTGGTGGAGATCGCCGGAGAGTTCAAGGGCGACCTCAAGGCGCGCAGCCTCTCCGTCCTCGAGAGGGGGCGCGTGGAGGGCACCATCGACGCGCAGCGCCTGGCCATGCGGGAGGGCGCGCTCCTCAACGGGACCGTGAACGCCGGGGAGGCGCGCACGGGCGCCGTCCGCACCACCACCACCATGCCGGGGTACGCCGCGGGGTGATCCTGCGCGAGCTGGCCGAGCGCCTCGGCTGCGTCCTGCGGGGGGACGGAGACGTGGAGGTGCACCGGGTCAGCGGCATCGAGGACTCCGGCCCCGGGGACCTGACCTTCGTGGCCAACCCGCGGTACGTCCCGCGCCTGGCCACCACCCGCGCCTCCGCGGTGATCCTCTCCCCGGACCTCCAGACCCCGCTGCCGAGCCTCGTCGCCCCCAACCCCTACCTCATCTATGCGCGCGCGGCCGGCATCCTGCACCCGCAGTCCCGGCCGGCGCCGGGTGTTCACGCGGCCGCCCACGTCGACCCGACCGCCCGGCTGGAGGCGGACGTCTACGTCGGCCCCTTCGCGGTGGTGGGCGCGCGCGTCCGCCTGGGAGCGCGCACGGTCGTGCACGCGCACAGCGTCCTCTACCCCGACGTCGAGGTGGGCGAGGACTGCGTCCTGCACTCCGGCGTGCACGTGCGCGAGGGCTGCCGCCTCGGCCAGCGCGTGGTGGTCCAGAACGGGGCGGTGATCGGGGGCGACGGCTTCGGCTTCGCGCGCGACCAGGACGGGCGGTACGAGAAGATCCCGCAGGTCGGTATCGTCGTGGTCGAGGACGACGTGGAGATCGGGGCGCTGGTGGCCATCGACCGTGCCTCCATGAAGGAGACGCGCATCGGGCGGGGCACCAAGATCGACAACCTCGTGCAGATCGGCCATTCCGTCACCGTCGGGCGGGACACCGTGCTCGCCGGGCAGGTGGGCATCGCCGGCAGCACGCGCATCGGCGACGGGGTGACCCTGGCCGGCCAGGTGGGCGTGGCCGGCCACATCACCGTGGGCGACGGCGTGGTGGCCACGGCCCAGACGGGCATCCCGTCGTCGGTGGACGCGGGAGCGATCGTGTCGGGCTATCCCGCCATCGACAACCGCGCCTGGCTCAAGGCCAGCGCCGTCTTCCATCGCCTGCCGGAGCTGCTGCGGCGCTTGCGCGAGCTGGAAGCGCGGGCGCGCGGGGACGACGCGGGCTGAAGGGGCCCGGGGCTACCGGGCGCGCGCGGGAGAGCGCAGGAGGGCGGGCCCGGCCATGGAGGCGGGGGCGAGCGGGCCCGTGGTCGTGACCGCGGACGCACCCGTGCTCGTGCCCGTCGCGGCCACGAACGCCTCGCGCACCGGCCGGCCGGACGCCCCGCTCGAGAGGGTGAGGCCGAGCACGAAGGCCGCCGTCGCCGCGGTGTCCGTGGTTTTCACCGGGGTGGACTGGGCGTGCGGCAGCACGCGCGGCCCCACCACCATCCACGGGATCGTCATGTCCGCGGCCATGCTCGTGCCGTGGTTCCAGTCGTGGCCGCCGTGGTCGGCGGTCAGGATCACCGTGGTGCCCGCGGGCAGCGCTTCCAGGATGCGGCCGACCGCGCCGTCGGCGCTGGAGACGGCGGACAGGTAGCCGGGCGACATCCAACCCTGGGCGTGCCCGGTGAGGTCGACCTGGGGCAGGTGCACGAACATGAGGTCGAAGCCGGCCAGGGCCTCGCCCACGGCTCGGCTGGCCACCTCCTGGTCGTCCCCCGCGCAGAGGTCGAACCTCTGCACCGTGCCCGGCACGTCGAGCTGCCGGAACTTGTCCTTGCCCGCGATCAGGACCGTGCGCAGGCCGGCGGCGCGCGCGAGAGCGAAGACGGTCGGCACGCCGATCGGCCCGTTGGCCGGCCGATAGTCGTCCCAGGTGATGCCGTGCACGGAGGGCGGGTATCCCGAGAGCATGGAGGCGTGCGACGGCAGCGTCGTGGAGGGCATGATCGTCTGCGCCTGCCACGTGTACGCGGCCTGGGAGGCGAAGGCGGACAGCACGGGCGTGCCCGCCGCGAAGAGGGCGTCCACGCGCAGGCCGTCGATGGAGATGATCACGACTCGCGGCTGGGTGGGCGCCACCGGCGACGGGGAGGCAACGGGCGAGACGGGCTGCGTGGGGCTGCTGCCGCCATGACCGCAGGCGACCAGCACGGCGAGAGCGGCGGCGAGGCCGCCTGCCTTCCAACGACCGTCCCTTGCCCCCACAACCCCCCTCTCGCGCAACGGGCGCGGGTTGCGGAGGATAGCACGAACGGCCGGCGCGGGGCGGCTAGGAGGGGGCGAAGTAACCGGCCCGGTGGCGGACCCTCAGCCCCTTCCCCGCGACATCCACCTTGAGGCGCCTGAACTTACCGTCGCGGCTGGGGTCGTCCGACACGTAGCCCAGGACGTACTGGGACCGCAGCTCCTGCAGGATGCGCGTGTAGATGCTGGCCAGGTCCTTCGACGTGCGCGGGCTGAAGACGAGGCCCCCGGTGATCTCCGCCATCTGCTCGAGCACCGATTTCGACTTGAGCGCCCGCGCGCTGCCGGGCGGGAACCCGCTCATGAAGGCGATCGGGTAGATCGTGACGCCGCTGGAGCGGATGAGCTGGAGGCAGTCGCCGAAGCCGAGCGCGCTGCGCGTGTCCTCGCCGTCGGTGAAGAGGACGAGCACCTTCCGTCCCGAGGAGTCCTGCACGCGCGAGAGGTAGACGGAGATGGCGTCGTAGAGGGCGGTGTCGCCCCCGCCCTTGGCCTCCGCGATGCGCTCGAACAGCCCCTGCTGGTTCTCGCTGTTGTAGCGCGAGAGCCGGATGTCGTCGTCGAAGAAGACGGTGACGAGGTCGCGCGCGCGGGGGACGGCCTCCAGGAAGCGCACCGCCGCCTCCTGGGAGAGCTTGAGCTGCGAGAGCATGCTCCCGCTCGTGTCCATCAACAGGCCGAGGTCGAGGGCGAGCGCGTCCTCCTGGCCGGGCTCGACGGTGCGCCCGAAGAGCTGCACCCGCTGCGGCCGCCCGTTCTCCAGCACGACGAAGTCCTCGGGCTTGAGGTCGGAGACCAGGCGTCCGCTCGCGTCGAGGACGGTCACCGTGAGGTGGACTTCCTCGAGCTTCGAGGGGAAGACCGACTCGGGGGCACGATCCGCGGCGGGCGCGAGGCGGGCCGCGACTACGGCCACGACGACGGCAACGGCGAAGATGGTCGGACGGCGCGGCATGTCCGGCATGGAAGAGGCCCCCGGCCCCCGAAGATTCTAACCCGACTCCCCCCTCGAGGAGCCGCCGCCTCAGCGCAGCGCGTCGATAACGCGGACGGCCAGCTCGACCTTGTTGAACGGCGGCATGACGTAGGCGCCCTGGACGAGGTCTCGGACGGCCAGGAGCGCCTCCTGCGCGATCCGCACGCCTTCGGCCTGGGCGGCGTCCCCCGAACCCGCCTGGCGCATCCGCTCGCGGATGTCCTCCGGGATGGTCATGCCCGGCACCTCGTTGTGGAGGAACTCCGCGTTCTTGTGCGAGTAGAGGGGCAGGATGCCGATGAGCACGGGCACGTCGAGGTGGTGGATCATCCCCAGGAACCGCTCGACCGTCTTCGGGTCGTAGACGGGCTGGGTCATCACGTACTCCGCGCCCGCCTTGATCTTCTCCTCCAGCCGCCGCACCTCCTTCTCGAGGTCGGGCTTGCTCGGGTCGGCCCCGCAGCCGATGTGGATGCCCAGCGGCGGACCGATCGCGTTGCCGGCCAGGTCGCGCCCATGGTTGAGGTGGTCCATGATCCGGATGAGCCCGATGGAGTCGACGTCGTAGACGGCGGTGGCGTCCGGGTAGTCCCCCAGCTTGGGCGGGTCGCCGGTGATGGCGAGGATGTTCCTCAGGCCGAGCGCATAGGCGCCCAGGAGGTCGGACTGGATGCCGAGCAGGTTCCGGTCGCGGCAGGTGTAGTGCAGGATGGTGTCCACGCCCACCTTCGACTGCATGAGGACGCACAGGGACTGCGCGCTCATGCGGGCGGAGGCCCGCGGGCCGTCCGCCACGTTGATGGCGTCGATCTCGTTCTCCTTGCAGTACTGCGCGCGGTCGATGATGCGCCCCGGGTCCGCACCCTTGGGCGGGTCCAGCTCCACCGAGACCACGAACGTCTTGCCCAGCTTGCGCGCGAGCGGGCTCTTCTCCTCGCGCGGGACCGGGGGCAGCGTCTCCCGGGCCACCACCGGCTCCACCACCGTCGCCACCTGCCGCGCCGGCTGCACCATCCGCACCGATCGGACGAGGTTGCGGATGTGCGCGGGCGTGGTACCGCAGCAGCCCCCGACCACGGTCACTCCCGCCGCGATGAAGCGCCGCGCGTAGGAGGCCATGTACTCCGGCGTACACAGGTAGACGTAGCGGCCGTCGACCATGGCGGGGGCGCCCGCGTTGGGCATGGCCGAGAGCTTCAGGCGCCGCGCCATCCCCGCCATGCGCTGGATCGTCTCCAGCATGGGCTGGGGGCCCTGGCTGCAGTTGGCGCCGACCACGGCCACGTCCCAGTCCTCGAGCGTGCGCACCACGTCCTCGGGCTTGTCCCCGTAGAAGGTCGTGCCCTCCTCGGTGAAGGTCATCGAGACCATCACCGGCAGCGCGCTCACCGCGCGGATGGCCGTCACCGCCGCCCGCGCCTGGTCGAGGGAGGGCATCGTCTCGACCGCGAAGACGTCGACCCCTCCTTCGGCCAGGCCTTCCGCCTGCTCCCGGTAGGCCTCCACGGCGTCGTCGAAGGTGACGTTGCCGACCGGCTCCAGCGGCTTGCCCAGGGGCCCGATCGACCCCGCCACCAGGGCCCGCCCCTGCGCGGCCTCGCGGGCCAGGCGCGCGCCCTCGTGGTTGATCTTGCGGACCTGCCGGTCGAAGCCGTGCGGGCCGAGCTTGAAGCGCTGGGCCCCGAAGGTGTTCGTCTCCAGGAGGTCGGCCCCCGCCTCCAGGTACTCCTCGTGGACGGAGCGGACGAGGGCGGGGCTCGAGAGGTTCAGCTCGTCGAAGCAGCGGTTCACGAAGACGCCCCGGGCGTACAGCATCGTGCCCATGGCCCCGTCGCAGACGACCACGCCCTCGGCCAGCCGCTCGAGGAAGGTCTTCACCGGCGCGGGCTTGACGTTCGACCCGCCCATGATCCGGCCAGTCTAGCCCCTCCCCCGGGCCGCACCAAGCCGCGGCGATGCGAGACTGTGTCATGGACACACGCCGGCTCGGCACTTCCGGTCTTCAGGTGCCCGCGATCGGGATGGGGACCTGGCGCACGCTGGACGTGTCGGGACCCGCGGCCGAGGAACGGTCCCGGGCGATCGTCTCCGCGGCCCTCGAGAAGGGCGCGCGGCTGTTCGACACCTCGCCGATGTACGGCCGCGCCGAGCGCCTGTTGGCGCGCTGCCTCGAGGGGCGGCGCGACCGGGCGCTGGTCGCCACGAAAGTGTGGGCCTCCTCGCGCGGCGAAGCGCGCGCGCAGATCGAGCGCGCGCTCGAGTGGTACGGCGGCCGGATCGACGTCTACCAGGTCCACAACCTCGTGGCCTGGCGCGAGCACCTGCCCTACCTCGAGGCGCTGCGCGCCCGCGGCAAGGTCGCCGTGGTCGGCGCCACCCACTACAGCCACGCCTCGTTCCCCGAGCTGCTGCGCGTGATGGCGACCGGCCGCGTGGCCCAGATCCAGGTGCCCTACAACGCCGCCGACCGCGCGGTGGAGGCGGAGGTGCTGCCGGCGGCGGCGGCGGGCGGGATCGGCGTGGTCGTCATGAGGCCGTTCGGGGAGGGCAGTCTCACGCGGCGCTCCCCGGCCGCGAAAGCCCTGCGGCCGCTCGAGCGCTTCGGGGTGCGGACGTGGGCGCAGGCGCTGCTGAAGTGGATCCTCAGCGACCCGCGGGTCCATTGCGTGATCCCCGCGACCAGCTCCGTGGCCCACATGCGCGACAACGTGGCCGCGGGCGATCCGCCGTGGCTGGATGACGGCGCCCGGCGCTACGTGGAGGAGCTGGCGCGAAGGGCGGGGTGAAGGACGAAGCGCCTCTCCCTCACCGCGGCGCCGCCGCGCCCACGTCCGCGGGGGCGGGCGCCGCCAGCGACGCCTGGAGGAACGCGGCCACGTCGGACTTGAGACGGGCCAGCTCGCGCGTGCTGATGTACATCATGTGGCCGGCCTCGTACTGCGACGTGGACAGGCGCGCCCGCTGCGAGGGATCCAGGCCGAGGTGGCTCAGCGTGTAGTCGGTCGCGAAGTAGGGCGTGGCCAGGTCGTAGTAGCCGGAGGCCACGAAGAGGCGCATGGCGGGGTTCTTCGAGAACGCGCCGCGCAGGGACTCGCTCACGTCCGCGAAGCCGTTGGCGGTGCCCCAGTCCCAGGGACCGATGCCGCCGCCCAGGATGTAGTAGACGAGGTCGCTCTTGTAGCCGAGCGCGCGGCGGACGTAGTCGTTGAACATCGCGGTGTAGGGCGGACGAATCGCGGCCAGGCTGGGGTCGTAGTCGGGCCGCTCCCCGGCCGCCGTGGGGTCGATCCCCTCGAAGCGGCTGTCGAGCCGGCCCACCGTGCGCTTGCGGTCGCGCAGCAGCTCCTTGCAGAAGTGCTGGATCTCGATGCGGAGGTCGCTCTCGTCGACGAAAGCCTTGTCGAGGCCCGTGTAGCGCGACAGCCGGTCCACGGCCGCGGACCGCTCGGCGCCGGCCAGGCGATCGCCCCTGGCCAGCGCGGCCGGATAGTCCACCGCCGCCCAGCGCTCGACCTCCTCGAGCACCTTGCGCAGCGGCTGGCTCTGGAGGTCCGCCGGGAGCTTCTTGTGGTACCAGGCGGTCGCGGTGTAGGTCGGGAGGTACAGCGGGTAGGGCGTGTCGTTGCCCCGGGTGAACCGGTTGGTCTGGAAGTTGAGGACCGAGGAGACGAGCATGATGCCGTTGAGCGCGATGCCGCGGTCCACGAGGTGCCCGGAGAGGCCGGCCGCCCGCGTGGTCCCGTAGCTCTCGCCGACCAGGAAGAGGGGCGAGGTCCAGCGCTCGTAGCGGCTCAGGTAGAGGCGGATGAAGTCCCCGACCGACTGGATGTCGCCCTCCACGCCCCAGAACTTCTTGCCCAGCTCCGGCTTCTTGGCCCGGCTGTAGCCCGTCCCCACCGGATCGATGAAGACGAGGTCGGTGAGGTCGAGCCAGGTGGCGTCGTTGTCCACGAGCTCGTAGGGCGGGGCGGGCATCCCTCCCTCCTCGAGCATGCGCACGCGCTTGGGCCCGATGGCGCCGAGGTGGAGCCACACCGAGGCCGACCCGGGGCCGCCGTTGAACGAGAAGGTCAGCGGCCGCTTGTCCGTGGGGCCGGTGCGGTCCGCCACGTACGCCATGTAGAAGATGCTGGCCTCGGTCTCCCCCGCCTCGTTCTTCAGCGGCATCATGCCGGTGGTCACGGTGTAGCGCAGAGCGCGGCCGCCGATGCGGGCCTCGTGATGCGTGACGACGGGCGGCTCGTCCTTCTCGTGGGCGCCCTCCTTGTCCTTGTCCTTGGCGGCGGCCTTGTCCCCGCCCTCGTCGGGTGACTCCGAGGCGCTGGCCGCCGGAGTGGCGGTGCGTCCTGCACGCGCGGGGGGCGCACCGGGACGAGGACTGGACGTCGCCTGAGGGGCGAGCAGGAGGAAGACGGAGAGCGTGAGGAGCATCCGCCGAGTCTAGCCGACGATTCCGCGGCCTTCCACGACGCGCAGGTACCGGTCCACGGGAACGTCCTTGAGACGCTCCACGCGCCTGCTCGGACGTGGCCAGCGGATCTCGATCCAGGCGACGGCGGTGGCCGCCCCCAGGCCGATCACCTCGCGCGGATCGTGCGACGAGAGGTAGCTGCCCCCCGCCGTCTTCAGGCGCGTGCGCTCCACGCCGCCCACCGACCAGGCGAGGACCGCGCCGATCGCGTCGCGGTTGCACTCCCTGCCCTCCAGGCGCAGACCGATCCAGTGGCGGCCGGCCGCGGCGCGGTTGCGCAGGAGGAGCGGCGCCCCCCCGTTGTTGCCCACGATCACGTCCAGGGCGCCGTCATTGTCGTAGTCCCCCACGGCCAGGCCGCGGGCGGCGAACGACTTGGTGAAGGCGGGCCCGGCCTCCGCGCTGACGTCGCGCAGCTTCTGGCCGTCGTTGTGGAAGAGCAGCAGGGGCTCGCGATAGTGGACCTGCCCGCCGTAGCTGTCGACCATGTCGTCCGGATGGCCGTTGGCGAGGAAGAGGTCCACCCGCCCGTCGTTGTCGTAGTCGAAGAACTTCAGGCCCCAGCCCGAGAGCTGGCGCGTGGCCTGGCCGATGCCGTGGAGGTTGGCGACGTCGCTGAAGGACTCGTCGCCGTTGTTGCGGTAGAGCGCGAACATCTCGTTGTCCACGTTGGCCACGAACAGGTCCTGCCGTCCGTCGCCAAAGACGTCGGCCGCGTCCACGCCCATGCCGGAGCGGGCCTGCCCGTTCGAGCTGTACCCGACCTCGGAGGCCAGCCCGATCTCGTCCCACTTGCCGCCCCCGCGGTTCATGAACAGGAAGTTCTGCACGGTGTCGTTGGCCACGAACAGGTCCAGGCGTCCGTCGTTGTCCACGTCGGTGGCGACCACTCCGAGCCCCTTGCCCATCGCGCGCGCGATGTCCGTCCCCTTGGAGACCTCGGTGAAAGTGCCGTCGCCGTTGTTGTGGAAGAGCAGGCTGGCCGTGGGCTTGAAGACGCGGGGGATGCAGTAGTAGCGCTTCCCGAGCCTGTTGTCGCCGCAGATGACGTTCTTGCCGTAGCCGAACTCCACGAAGCTGCACACGAACAGGTCGAGCCGGCCGTCGCCGTCGTAGTCGAACCAGACCGCGCTCGTGGTCCAGCCGGGCGCGGCCACGCCCGCCTTCGCGGTCACGTCGGTGAAGGTCCCGTCGCCGTTGTTGTGGTACAGGAGGCAGCGCCCGTAGGCGGTCACCAGCATGTCCGGGTAGCCGTCGTTGTCGTAGTCGCCCACGGCCACGCCCATGCCGAAGGTGCCGCCGGGCACGCCCGCCTTGAGGGTGACGTCCGTGAAGGTGCCGTCGCGGTTGTTGTGGAAGAGGGCGTTGCGGATCGGCGTCCTGGGCGTGAAGAAGTCCGACGGTCCGCTGTTGACGATGTAGAGGTCCATCCACCCGTCGTTGTCGTAGTCGAGGAAGGCGCAGCCCGGACCCATCGTCTCGGGCAGGTAGCGATCGGCCGACCTCGCGTTCTCATGGACGAACGCGATGCCGCTCTGTTCCGGCGGGACTTCCTCGAAGAGCGGCGGCGCCGCCGCGCCGAGCCGGCGCGGGAGGACGAGCACACCGGCACCGGCGGCGACGGCCTTGAGGAACGCGCGCCGCGAGGAGAGCGGGGAGGACCGCGAGATCAGGACCACGTCATCTAGCGTGTCTCGCCGCATGACCGCGCGCAAGCGCGGTCTATACTCGGCACTCGGTGACCCGCGGAGTGCGCCGGACGATCGCGATCGCTCTCGTCGGCGCCGGGCTCGTCGCCGCCCGCGGGTGGCGGCGCGGAGCGGAGGCCGCCGCGCCCGCCGCCGCCTCCGGCACCGATCGCGGCCGGGGCCTCGCGCGCACCGCCTGCCTGCCCTGCCACAAGGTGCCGTCGCCCGACGTGCTCCCCAAGACGTCGTGGCGCCCCGAGATCGAGAAGATGGCGCTGATCCTCGCCGGCAAGGGCCTGCCCGAGTGGGGCGGCGGCCCCGCGCCCCGCGTCACGCTCTCCGACGACTACCAGGCCATCCTCGCCTACTACGAGGCGGCGGCGCCCGCCGCGCTGCCGACCCCCGCGCCCTGGCCTCCTCCGGACGAGCGCCCGCCGCGCTTCGTCCGGCGCACGATCGGCTACCGCGACGCGCTGACGCCGGAGCCGGCGGTGGCCAACGTGCGCCTGGCCGACCTCGACGGCGACGGCCGGCCGGAGCTGCTCGCCTGCGACATGCGGCAGGGGGTCGTCCTGACGGCGCGGCCCGACCAGCCCGGGGCGGAGGCGCAAGCGATCGCGCAGGTCCCGCACCCCGACCACGTCGCGGTGGCCGACCTCGACGGCGACGGGCGGAAGGACCTGATCGTCGCGGACCTCGGCGAGTTCTTTCCGGGCGACCACGAGAAGGGCGCCGTCTTCGTGTTGCGCGCGCTGGCCGGCGGCGGTTACGCGCCGGTCACCCTCGGGGGCTTCCCGCGCATGGCCGATGCCGAGCCTGCCGACGTGGACGGCGACGGCAGGCTCGACCTGGCGATCGCCGCGTTCGGGTGGCACGTCAAGGGCGAGGTCGACCTCCTGCGCAACCGCACGACGGACTGGAGCCAGCCCGTCTTCGACCGCGTGAAGCTGGACGGCCGCGCGGGCGCCATCCACGTCGTGCCCGCCGACATCGACGGCGACGGCAAGATGGACCTCGTGGCCCTGATCGCCCAGGAGCACGAGGCGGTGGTGGCCTATCTCGGGGACGGCAACGGCGGGTTCGGTCCCCCGCGCACGCTGTAT
>JBGPBV010000073.1:0-30013 GCA_041481445.1 Vicinamibacteria bacterium | reverse complement strand
CCGGGAGGGACGGTGACCTTGACGCAGGCGGAGCTGGTGCGGCTCATCACGGAGGCCGTGGACCGCTTCCGATCCTGACGGGCAGGCCCGCGGCCGGCGGGCTTGACTCCGCCTCGCGCTCGGTTCAGAGTCGAGGCCGCTCGTGGAGGGTGTGAATGGGTGAAGCGCTGGGGATGATCGAGACTCGGGGGCTGGTCGCCCTCATCGAGGCCGCCGACGCCATGGTCAAGGCGGCCAAGGTCACCCTCGTGGGATACGAGAAGATCGGCTCGGGGTACGTCACCGCCCTCGTGCGCGGCGACGTGGCCGCGGTCAAGGCCGCCACCGACGCGGGGGCGGCCGCCGCCCGCCGCGTGGGCGAGCTCGTCTCCGTGCACGTGATCCCGCGGCCGCACACGAACCTCGAGGACGTCCTCCCCATCGGGAAGTCGGGCAAGTAGGACCGGAGCCGGGTGCGCGGCGGCACCCCCTGAAGCATGATCCTCGGGCGCGTCGTCGGGACGGTCGTGGCCACGCGGAAGGACGAGCACCTCACGGGCGCGAAGCTCCTGGTCGTCCGCGCCACCGATCCCCGCGGCCGGGACGAGGCGAGCCACATGGTGGCGGTGGACACCGTGGACGCGGGCCTGCACGACCGCGTCCTGGTCGTGACCGGCTCCTCCGCGCGCATGGCCGCCGGCCTCAAGGACACGCCGGTGGACGCGGCGATCGTGGGCGTCGTCGACGCCGTCGAGCTCCAGGACTAGCCCGTGTTCCTCGCCCGCGTGGTCGGGACGGTGGTGGCGAGCCGCAAGGATCCCGGCCTGGTCGGGACCAAGCTCCTCGTCATCCAGCCCCTCGAGAACGACGGCACGGCGGCGGGCAAGCCGCTGGTGGCCGTCGATTCCGTCGGAGCCGGCGTCACCGAGAACGTGTTCTACGTGCGCGGGCGCGAGGCCTCGGTGCCGTTCCTGCCCGCCGAGGTGCCCACCGACGCCACCATCGTCGGGATCGTCGACCACTGGTCGACGAGCTGAGGGCATCCATGCAGGTGGCACGGGTGCTGGGCACGGTGGTGGCGACGCAGAAGAACGCGAAGCTCGAGGGCACGAAGCTGCTGCTCGTCCAGCCCCTGGACCTCTCCGGCGCCCCCAGGGGTCAGACCGTGATCGCCATCGACTCCGTCGACGCGGGCATCGGGGACCGTGTCCTGCTCGTGCAGGACGGCAAGGCGGCGATCGTGGCCCTCGGCAAGGGCGTGGCCGCGGTCGACGCCGCGGTGATCGGCGTGGTGGACGCGGTGGAGATCGGCGCCTGAGCCGCCGGCAGGGCTTGACATGGACGACGCGCGCATCGAGCAGATCCGCCGCGAAGTGATGGCGCAGCTGGCCGCGTCGCCGGCCGAGCGCGTCACTCACGACCTCGAGTCGCGGGTGGCGGCGCTGGAGGCGACGGTGGCGGAGATGCGCGGGACGGCGACGGCGGCCGTCGCGGTGGCCGCCCCGCCTCGTGGCCATTCGCATCCGAGCCTGCACGTGCTCGGGCCCGGCGGAGGCGGCGCGAGCTGCCTGATGGAGCCGGACAAGCCGTGCGTGCAGAGCCACGCCTGCCGGACCTTCGGCCACTGACCTCCGCCGGACCCGAGTCGAACCAGAATCGAGCCGTGGATCCGCGCACCATCCTCCACGTCGACATGGACGCCTTCTACGCCGCGGTCGAGCAGCGGGATCGGCCGGACCTGCGCGGCAAGCCGGTGATCGTGGGCGCGGATCCCAGGGGTGGACGGGGGCGAGGCGTGGTCGCCACCGCGTCCTACGAGGCCCGCCGCTTCGGTGTCGGCAGTGCCATGCCGATCTCGCAGGCCTGGCGCGCCTGCCCGCACGGCGTCTACGTGCGGCCGGACATGGAGAAGTACGCGGCCGTCTCGCGGCAGGTGATGGAGGTGCTGCGGCGATTCACGGACCTGGTGGAGCCCATTTCCATCGACGAGGCCTTCCTGGACGTCACGGGCAGCCGTCGCCTGTTCGCCGCGCCGGGCGCCGCCGCCAGCGGCGAGGACATCGCGCGGGCCCTCAAGAAGGCGGTCCGGGAAGAGACGCAGCTCACCGCCTCCGTGGGCGTGGCCAGCTCCAAGATGGTGGCCAAGGTGGCCTCCGACATCCGCAAGCCGGAGGGTCTGGTGGTGGTGCCGCCGGGCACGGAAGCGGCGTTCCTCGCTCCCCTCCCCGTGCGACGTCTCTGGGGGATCGGCCCCAAGATGGAGGAGACGCTCCTCAAGATCGGCGTGCACACGATCGGGGAGCTGGCCGCCTGTGACCCAGGCCGGCTGGAGCGGCGGCTGGGCACGCACGGGCACGACCTCGTCCAGCTCGCCCTCGGCATCGACGGCCGCGAGGTCGCGCGCGAAGGGGAGGATGCCAAGAGCCTGGGCCAGGAGCACACCTTCGACGCCGACACCGCCGATTCGGATCGGCTGCGCGCGATGCTCCTCGAGCTGTGCGACGGCGTGGCCCGGCGCCTGCGGCAGCACGCCATCCGCGCCCGCACCGTGACCCTCAAGTACCGCGACGAGGACTTCCGCACCTCCACGCGCGCGGAGACGCTGCGCGAGCCGACCGACTCCGGGGACGTCCTCTTCGACGCCGCCGGGCGGCTGTTCCGGGGCGTGCACGGCCGGCGGAAGGTCCGGCTGCTCGGGATCTACGCCTCCGGCCTGGGCGGGCCGGCGCAGATGGGGCTGTTCGTGGCGCCGCCTTCGCCGGCCGACCGCGCGCGCGACCTCGTCGAGGAGCGCTTCGGCGAGGGCGCCCTCACGCGCGCCAGCCTGCTCGCGGAGGCGGGGCGGCCCGACACGATGGGCCGCGAGGCCGGCCGGGCTCGGGACGCGGCCGCGGACCGCAAGGGGAGCCGCCGGCTGCGCAAGTAGGAGCCCGCCTCCGCCCTCGTCCGACCTACTTCTTGCGAGCCGTCTTCTTCCGGGCCGTCTTCCGGACGGCCTTCTTCCGCGCCGGCTTACGGGCGGCCTTTCGCGCCGTCTTCTTTCGCGCGGAGGCCGGCTTCGACTTGCGGGACCGCGTCTTCCGGCGCCTCGGGAGCGCGCGGACCGCCTTCTTGGCGACGTTGGCCACCGTGCCCGCGGCCGTCGTCACCGCTGACCCGACCGCGCTCGCCGCGCTGCCCACGCCGGCGGCCATCGTCCCGATCACGCCGCTGCCGCCGCTGTTCTCTTCTGCCATTCTTCCTCCTCGGAAAGCCACGCCTTCTCTTCAAGGTAGCACCCGGCCGCGGGCCGGGGGTATGGTCCGCGTGGTTATTGCCTCCGCGGCGCCCACGCGTTGACGACCGGCGCGCGGCGCACGTACGCTGCGCGGGGGTGTCTTCATGAAGGATTCGGGCGTGGGCCTGGACGAGGCCCCGCGCAACGCCCGCGCGATGGCGGAGCAGGTGGCGGCGGACGGCGGCACCGTCCTCGCCGCCTTCCGCGAGCCGGTGGGCGGGCACTGGCACCTGTTCTGCCTGCTCCCCCTCGAGAAGCTCGCGCCGACGCCGTACCAGCGCGACCTCTCCCCCACCCACGTCAAGCGGCTGCACGACGCGGTGAAGAAGCTCGGCCGCTTCGTGGACCCGATCGTGGTCGTCTCCCCCGGGCCCGGGATCTACTGGACTCCCAACGGCCATCACCGCCTGAAGGTCCTGCAGAAGCTCAAGGCGGACATCTGCCCCGCCCTCCTCCTGCTCGAGCCGGAGGTGGCCTTCCAGATCCTCGCCCTCAACACGGAGAAGGCCCACAACCTCAAGGAGAAGTCGCTCGAGGTCATCCGGATGTATCGCGGCCTGGCGGAGAGCGAGCCCAGGAAGGGCGAGGAGGACTACGCGTTCCAGTTCGAGGCACCCCACCTCGCCACCCTGGGCCTCCTGTACGAGCAGAACAAGCGCTTCGCGGGCGGGGCCTTCGCGCCGCTGCTGCGCCGCGTCGACGCCTTCCTCCCCGGCACCTTCGCGCGCACCCTGCCCCAGCGCGAGGCGCGCGCCGAGAAGGTGCGGGCGGCGGATGCCGCGCTGGCGGAGGTGGTCGGACAGCTCAAGAAGCGGGGCATCCGCCACCCCTTCGTCAAGAACTACGTGCTGGCCCGCACGACGCCGCTCAGCCGCGCCCGCAAGACGGTGCCGTCCTTCGACCAGGCCCTGGACAAGCTGATCGCGAACATCGAGGGCTTCGACGTGGCCAAGGTGCGCTACGACGACATCCAGCGCACGGCGATCGCGGCGGCGGCCCCGGCCGACTAGGGGGCTACGGCAGCATCTTGAGATCCAGCACGATCCGGAGCTGGATCTCGACCTGGCCGCGGCCGTTCTTCACCGTGACCTCGACGGGGACGGCGACGGACCGGGCTCCCGAGCCCACGGTGGCGGAGGCACGGATCGGGTTCGTGTTCTCCGTCGGGCCGCTCGAGGGGGCCGCGCCCACCGGGGGGATGGTGACGGAACCGGAGGCCGTGACGGGCGGGGGCGGCGTACGCGCCGGAGGCGTCGGGCGTGGAGCGGTCGCCGCCCGCGGGGCGGGCGGGGGCGGGGAGACCGGAAGCGCCGGCACCGCCGGATTCGTCGTGGGACGCGGCGCGGGGACGGGTCCGGCGGCACGCGCGGCCGGGACCGCCGGCCGCACGGGAGCGGGCGGCGCGGGAACCGCGGCCCGGGCGGGCTCCGGCATCTCCGCCTCCAGCAGGCCGGGCGACGTGTCGAACGAGATCTCCTCGATGTCCTCGTCGTCCTGATCGACCTCGTCGAGGGTCAGCTCGGGGTCGGCCGGACGCCCGATGCGCTGCCGGAGGTCGTCCACCTCGGCGCCCGTGCGCACCAGGGTCGTCTTGCCGGGCGCCGGCCCGCGCGCCGCCGACGGGATCGGCGCGTCGAGGGAAAGCTCCTCCTCGTCGGCCGACTCCGCGCCGGCCGAGTCGAGCGAAAGCTCCGGGGCGGGCTGAAAGTCCAGCGATTCGAGCAGCTCGTCCGCGGAGGTGGCGGCCATCACCGGCGCGGGAGCGGACCGCGGGGGCGCGACGGCGGACGGCGACACCCGCGCGGCGGGGGAGGGCGAGGGAGCCGGGCGGGCGGCCACAGGAGGCGCTGCCGCCGCCGGCCTCGCCCCCGCAGCGGGGGCCGACGCGGCGGCCGCCTCCCCGCCCCCGTACTTGGCGGCCAGCGACTTGAACACCATGGCCGTAGCCGACTTGAGCGTCTCGTCCACGCCCTGGCCCTTCATCGCCACCGCCTCGAAGAACGGAAGGCTGCGGCCGTTGAGCCGCTCGTTGAGGATCTCGACGGGCAGGGCGTTGGGCAGGTCGCGCTTGTTGTACTGCAGGACGGTCGGGATCTCGTCGGGGTCGATCTCGTTGGCCTCGAGGTTCTCGCGGAGGTTCGCCCACGCGTCGAGGTTCGCGTCCAGCATCGGCTCCTGGCTGTCCGCCACGAACACGACGCAGTCGGCGCCCTTGAGCACCATGCGCCGGGTGGCGTTGTAGAAGACCTGGCCGGGCACCGTGTAGAGCTGGATGCGCGTCTTCATGCCCCGGATGGTCCCGAGGTCGATGGGCAGGAAGTCGAAGAAGAGCGTGCGGTCGGCCTCGGTGGCCAGGGAGAGCATCTTCCCCTTGTTCTTGATGGGGGTTTTCTCGTGGATCCACTGCAGGTTGGTGGTCTTGCCACAGAGTCCGGGCCCGTAGTAAACGACTTTCGCCGTCAGCTCCTTCGTGGAGTAGTTGAAGAGGACCATTCGGGATCGGGCCGAAAGATCAATTCTAAGGGCCGCCTGTTGGCGAATCAACCGCGGCCTCCTGCGCTAGAATCGGGGAGCACGCGTCGCGCGCCGCCCCTTCGCTGCGCCGACACGAGGAGGACGGGATGATTTCGGCCGCTGCCCTTCTGTGCCTGGCCCAGGCCGCCGCCACGCCGTCGGCGGCGCCGTCGGCCGCTCCCTCTCCGCGCCCGACGCCCAGCGGGCCGGTGGTGGTGCTCGACACGAGCCTGGGCCGGATCCGCATCGGGCTCTACGACGACAAGTCTCCCGTGTCCACCGAGAACTTCCTCAAGTACGTGCGCAAGGGGCACTACGACGGCACGATCTTCCACCGCGTGATCCCCGGCTTCATGGTCCAGGGGGGTGGGATGACTCCGGACTTGAAGGAGAAGCCCACGGATGCGCCCATACGCAACGAGGCGCGGAACGGAGTCCGCAACAGCCGCGGCACCCTGGCCATGGCCCGCACGAACGACCCCAACAGCGCGACGTCGCAGTTCTTCATCAACCTGAAGGACAACGCATTCCTCGACTTCGGGATCCGGGGGGCGGGCTACGCCGTCTTCGGCGAGGTCCTCGAAGGCATGGAGGTGGTCGACAAGATCGCCACCGTCAGCACCACCACCAAGGGACAGAACGAGAACGTGCCGGTCACGCCGGTGCTGATCACGGCCGCCCGCGTGGAAGGCGGTGCGCGGCCGGCGCGGCCGGCCTCGCCGCGGCCGGCGCCGGCCGCCTCGGGGGCGCCGGCGAAACCCCGCCCGCCCGTGCACCCGCGGCCGAGCGCCAGCCCCAAAGGAGGTGCCCAGTGAGCGCGCTCGCGCTGGTCGTGCTGGCGGCCTCGCTGGCCGGAGGTGCGGAAGACGTCGCACCCCCGGCGATCGACGACCCCTGGACGGTTCCCCCGGAGGCGCGCTCCCTGACCAACCCCGTCTCGCCCACGCCCGACGCGCTCCGCAAGGGCCGCAGCCTCTTCGGCCAGCACTGCGTCATCTGCCATGGCGAGTCGGGCAAGGGAGACGGTCCCAACGCGCGCATGCACGCTCGGCGCGCCAAGCCGCCCCAGGACCTGACCCTGCCCGCCGTGCAGCGGAAGATGACGGACGGCGAGATCTTCTGGAAGCTCACCAACGGCCGCCGGCGCGGCAGCCAGATCATCATGCCCTCGTTCGAGGGGGACATCCCCTCGCCGGAAGACCGCTGGAAGGTCGTCGTCTACATCCGGAGCCTGGGCAGCACCACGCCGTGATCTGTGGGCCCCTCCTCGCCACCTTGCTCGCGGCCGCGGCCGGAGGGGAGGGGCCGACGCCGTCACCGGGACCGAAGTGGACGGCTCCGGACGCGGAGCGGGAGCGCGTCAACCCCGTGGAAGCCTCGCCCGCCGTCCTGCTCAAGGGCCAGGTCCTCTTCCAGAAGCACTGCGCCTCCTGTCACGGCGACAAGGGCAAGGGAGACGGGCCGGCCGAGCACTTCAACAACGAGCCGGCCACCGACCTCACCGACCACGCGATCCAGGCGCGCCTCACCGACGGCGAGATCCTGTGGAAGATGACGACGGGCCTGCGCTCGGGCCCCGACGTGATCATGCCGGCGATCGCCAACCGCGTGCCCGGGGAACAGGACCGCTGGAAGCTGGTGCGGTTCGTCCGCACGCTGGGCGCGGTCCCGAGCCCGCCGGCACCCTAGACCTCTCGCCGGGGCCTACAGCTCCTTGAAGGCCTTGACCACGTCCGCCGCCTTCTTCGGATCCACCTTCAGGACGGCCGCGTCGGACGCGCGCCGCGCGTAGCTGGCGCCGTCCTTGTCCGCGACCTCGAAGGAGACGAAGGGCTTGCCCGCATCGAACTTCAACGTCACCTTCAAGGCGGGCTGGTCCAGACCGTAGGTGGCGGGAGCGGCGGGCTGGTCCACGAACTCCGACACGTCCACGCCGCCGATGGCGAAGAGCGCGTCCTGGACCTTGGCCGTGTCGAGGTCCTTGGCGTCGGGCGCGGTGCGCTTCCACTTGGAGACCTCGAGCCCGTCCTTGTCCTTGGAGGAAGACCGCGCGTAGCTCTTCCTGGTCCCCCCCAGCTCCACGTCGAAGCCGGTGACGTCGTAGGTCGCGACCTCGAGCAGCCGCTTCGAGCGCAGCTCGCCCATGCCCTTGGCCAGCTCGTCGCTCAGGGCGGGCGGGATGAGCGCCACCATCGGGCGGTCGGAGACACGCGCGTGGTATTTCTTGTCCGCGGTGGCGGCTCCGATCTCGATCGTCTTGCGCGTCCCGTCGCCCAGGCCGAGGGCGACGGTGCGCGTGGGCTTGTCGAGGCCGTAGGGCTTGAGGTCCTTCGGGCTCTCGTCGGAAACGGAATCCATGCGCAGCGACTCCAGGCTGCCGAGCAGGCCGTCCACGGACCAGCGGCCGGCCTGCGTGGCCAGGGGCCGGGTGAAGGCCCAGTCGCCTCCCGCCGACCGGGCCAGGGCATACGCGCCCTCCGGTCCGGTGACCTCGAGCGAGCGCACGGCGTCGCGCTTGACGTGCAGCAGGTCGCGGTCGCGCAGGTCGAACGGCTTCTTCTCGAGCGAGCTCTCGAGGTAGGAGGCGATGGTGAAGACGCGCGCGCGCGCCGGGGTCTTCGCGTAGAGCGCGCCGCCGTCGGGGGTCTTCTCCCCGACGGCGAGGACGAGCGGGTCCTTGACTCCTTCCAGGCCGAGGGTGACGGTGCTCTTGGGCTTGTCCAGCCCGTAGTCCCCCAGCGCGCCCGGGCTCTCCGTCACCACCTCCTCCGACTCCAGGCTCTCCAGGCTGGACAGCAGGGAGTCCACCTGCGAGGAATCGGCGGCCACGTCGGAGGGGGCCGTCATCCGCCAGGCGTCCTTCTCCTTCACCAGGCGGATGGGGTCGGATCCCTGGGGGGCGAGCGTGATGGCGTTGACCTTCGCGCGGTCGAAGGTGAAGACCTTCTCCTTCGGCTTCTCGGAGGTCGGCTCCGGCCGCTTGCGCTCGACGAAGTAGATGTAGGACCCGAGGCCGGCGGCCACGGCCAGGGCCAGGTAGGTCTTCCAGAACGGCGAGCGCGTCATCGGCGTGACCACCACTCGCGGATTCCCAGCGCGATGAACACGCCCGGGATGAGGAGGAGGGCCAGCACCATGAGGTTCTGGAGCTGGAGGTTCGTGAGCACGAGCTTCTGGTCGTCCGGCTCCTTGGGGCGGATCGAGATGAGGTCCACGTCCTGGCCCAGCCAGGCCACCGTGTTCAGGAAGAAGTCGCGGTTGCCCTGGAAGCCGAGGAAGGCGTTGCTCGCGAAATCGCTGTCCCCGAAGGCGGCCACGCGGCCCTCCCGGCGGGGAGCCGGCTCGGCCGGCGAGGGGGAGGCCTCCGGCGACGGCGCGGACGATGCAGCCGGCGCCCCGGAGACGGCCGGGCTCGGGGCCGCGCTCGGGGCGGGAGGCGGCGAGGGCGGAGCGGTGACCGTCACCGTCGCCACCGCGCCGAGCGCGATCGGTCCCTTCCTGTCCTTGCCCTCGTCGAACTGGACCTGGCCCTTCAGGGTGAGGTCGCTCTCCGCCCAGGAGGCGGGCGCGGTCTTCACGATGTCCTGGGCGAAGACCCCCTCGACGGTGCCCGTTCCCGCCGCCATGCTGCGCGTCTGGTTGAACGCCGTCATCACGCGGAAGCCGCGCGTGATCTCGTGCGAGGGGTACTCCACGGCGAGCGGGGTGAGCTCGCTCGTCCCCACGAGCTGGCCGTAGCCGGAGACGTCCACCACGATGTCGTGGCCGGCCTCGATGTTGAACGCCTTGATCAGGGCGTCGAAGTTGGGACGCTTCTCCTTGAGCTCGGGGTCGTCCATGAAGAGGGCCTTGCCCCCGCCCTTGACCCAGTCGCGGATGGCGTCCGCCACCGGGGCCAGGAGGTCGGTCTGGGGACCCCCCACCACGAGCACGGAGCACTCCGGCGGCACCTTGCCGCCCAATTGCGCGAGCACGACCTTCCTGGTGTCGTAGAGGTCGCGGCCGAGCGCGGCCTTGACCCCCGACATTCCCTCCTCGTCGGCATCGTCGATGTCGCGCTCCCCTTCACCCTGGGCGAAGCAGACCGTCTTCTTGCCCTCGCGCGTGATCTTGATGAAGGCGTTGGTGAGGTCCTGCTCGGAGTCGTTGTTGAGGCGCTCGATCTTGTCGCCCCGCTGCACCACGATCGACGGCCAGGGGCCCTTGACCTCGAGCTCGCGGGCCCGGGCCGGCTTCTCGATCGGGTTGACGAACTCCGCCTTCACGTGCGTGGACAGGCCCTCGTACTGCTTGACGCGGTCCACGCCGGAGCTGCCCTCCATCGCGTCCCCGCGCTGGAAGTAGACGATGCGCACGTCGTCCTTGAGCCCCTGCACGATCTTCCGCGTCTGGTCGGAGAGGCTGTAGCGCTGGTTCTTGGTGAGGTCCTTCTTGAGGGGATGGCGCGTGGCCAGGTAGTTGAGGGCGACGAGGATGGCCAGCACCACCACGATCAGCACGAAGGTGTTGCCACCGTAGCGGAACTGCCGCCCGCCGATGCCGCGGTAGATGTCCTCCCAGCGGAGGGAGAGGTGGGCGACCACGAGGGCGAGGCCGGCGAAGACCCAGGTGTTGACGTTGGGCCGGACGTTGTAGCCCTGGCGTGCGGCCAGGGCGGCCCCCGCCATCACCAGCAGGCCGAGAGGCGCCAGGAAGTCGATCAGTCGGCGCATGCTCAGGCCCTCCACCGCTGGCTCTCCACCGACTGGTGGGCCAGGAAGAGACCGAACACGATGAAGCTCAGGTAGAACACCAGGTCCTTGAGGTCGATGACGCCCTTCATCAGGTCTTCCAGGTGGGTCAGGAGGCCGAGGTAGGCGAAGGCCTTCGCGACGGGGCCGGCGCTGGGGTCGTCCATCCAGCCCAGGATCCAGATGCCGAGCAGGAGGCCGAAGGTCAGCGTCCCCGCCACGATCTGGTTGCGGGTCAGGGTCGAGACGAACAGGCCGAGCGAGATGAAGCAGGACCCCACCAGGAGCAGGGCCAGCACCCCGGTGGCCAGCGGCTTCCACTCCGGAGGGGTGGTGGCGTAGTGCCAGAGGAGCGCGAAGTTGACCAGGCCGGACACGATCATGAGCAAGTAGAGCGCCACGGCGCCGAAGAACTTGCCGGCGATGATCTGCCACGACGTGAGGGGCGCCGTCTCGAGCAGCTCCATGGTGCCCTGGCGCTTCTCTTCCGCGAAGAGGCGCATGGTCAGCATGGGCGTGATGAACAGGGCCACCACCGCCATGTTGTGGAGCACCCCCGAGATCACCCAGTCGTTGAGGCTGAGCTTGGGACCGCCTCCCATCTCGGACATGCCCGCGCGCAGCGAGTAGGCCACGAAGCGGTTCATGACCAGGACGTAGAACCCGCCGAACAGCACGGTCCAGATGAAGAGGGCGACGTAGGCGATGGGGCTGCCGAAGTAGTGCCGCCACTCCTTCTCGACGAGGGCGCCGACGTTGCGGAGGGTGGTCATTGCGGCACCCCCTCCGCCGTCGCCGGCGGGGGCGGGGTCGCCGCCGGGGGGCCGTCCGTCAGGTCGGTGGTGGTGAGGTGGAGGAAGATCTCCTCCAGGCTCATCCCCGCCTGCTGCAGGCCGACGAGGTCGAGGCCGCGCGCGATCACCGCGCGCGCCAGGTCCGCCCGCACGTCGCGGCCGGGCTCGGCGTCGACTTCGTAGACCCCCGCGCGCAGCTGGCGCACGGACTTCACGCCGGCCACGCCGGAGAGGAAGGTCTCGAGCCCCTCCTCCGCGCCCTTCACCTCGAGGCGCACGGTGGCCGCGCCCTGGAGGCGGTGGGTGAGGTTCTCCGGGGTGTCCTCCGCCACCACCCGCCCCTTGTTGATGATGACCACCCGGCCGCAGGTCATCGAGACCTCGGGCAGGATGTGGGTGGAGAGCACGACCGTGTGCTCGCCGCCCAGGCCCTTGATCAGCTCGCGGGTCTCGATGATCTGCTTGGGGTCGAGGCCGGCGGTGGGCTCGTCCAGGATGAGGACGTCGGGGTTGTGCAGGATGGCCTGGGCCAGTCCCACGCGCTGCCGGTACCCCTTGGACAGGCGGCCGATCAGCGTGCGCCGGACGTCGGTGACGCGGGTCTTCTCCATCGCGTCCGCGATCTTGGCCTTGCGGCCCTTGGCGGGGACGCCCTTGATCTTGGCGCAGAAGTCCAGGAACGCGCCCACGTCCATGTCCGGGTACAAGGGGGGCGTCTCCGGCATGTAGCCGACGCGCCGCTTCACCTCCAGCGGCTGCTCGAAGACGTCGTAGCCGGCCACCCGCGCCGTCCCGTCCGTGGGCGGCAGGTAGCAGGTCAGGATGCGCATCGTCGTGGTCTTGCCGGCCCCGTTGGGGCCCAGGAAGCCCAGGATCTCGCCCTTGTGCACGCGGAACGAGATCCCGTCCACGGCCGTCTGCCGGCCGTAGCGTTTGGTCAGGTTCTCGACCTCGATCATGAAAGCTCCGTGAAATCCGAAAATATTGGCGGACGGCTACGGGGAGGCGACCGGCCTCGCGGGAACCGTCGACGCCATACGGCAAGTGGACTCGGCGATGCGGATCATCGCCGCGGTCGCAGGGAGTCGTATCATAGCGACTCGGTTTTTCTCGTGTCAACGCGCCCGCGCGATGCGTCCCCCGCCTCCCCCCGACGCCGCACGTCTCGGGTCCCCGCCCTGCGCCGCCTGGCCGACCGCATGCTGGAGGCGGCGACCCTCGAGGCCCTCGCCCACCTCCTGACCGAGTCCCTGCCGGAAGCGCTCGGGGTCCAGAGCGCGGCCCTGCTCCTCTGGAACCGCCGGCTCGACAGCTTCGAGGCGCTCACGCCGGGTGAGACGCACCTGGCCGCCCTGCGGCCGGACTCGCCGGCGGCCGCCCTCCCGGAGGCGGGGTTCCTGCTCTCGGAGGGCACCCTCATCGCCACCCAGCGCGGGGCGGGCGAGGGCGTGCTCGTGCCCCTGATGGCGCGCAGCGGCGTGGTGGGAATGCTCGTCCTGGGCGCGCGGGCCGGGCGGCGGAAGGTCCCCTTCCGGGCGACGGAGGCGCGCCTGCTGGGGGTCCTGGCCAGCCGCGCCGCCCTCGCCCTCGAGAACCACCTCTACCAGAAGGAGCTGATCTCGAGCGAGCGGATGGCCGCGCTGGGGGCGATGGCGGGCATGCTCGCGCACGACTTCCGCAACCCGATGACGGTGGTGCGCGGCCACGCCGAGATGCTGCTGCAGGAGGGGCTCCGCCTGGAGTCGGTGCGCGAGCAGGCCGCGCTGATCATCAAGATGGTGGACCGCCTGGACCGCATGACGGGCGAGATCCTCGACTTCGCGCGCGCGGGCGGCACCGTCGTGCGGCGCCGCCTCGTCCTGCGGCGGTTCCTGGCCGAGCTCGCGGACGACCTGGAGAAGGAGCTGCCCGGCCTGGCCGTCGTGCGCGACCTGGCCCTGCCCGAGGAGGTCGCGGGCGCTCTCGACGAGGACAAGATCCGGCGCGTGATTGGCAACCTCGCCTCCAACGCGCGGGACGTCATGGGCGGCCGCGGGCGCGTACACCTCTCCGCGCGGCTCATGGAGGCGGGACCGGAGGAGGCGCCGGAGCGCCTGGTCCTCGAGGTGGCGGACGAGGGGCCGGGAGTGCCGCCGGAGATCCGGGCCACCCTCTTCGAGCCGTTCGTCACCGCGCGCAAGAAAGGGGGCACCGGCCTCGGTCTCGCCGTGGCCCGCCGCTTCGTCGAGGATCACGGCGGCGCCATCGAGCTCGTCGCGGCCGGCGCGCCCCCGGACGGCCCTTCCGGCGCCCGGTTCCGGATCACGGTGCCGCTCCGGGAGGCGCGACCGGCCCC
This sequence comes from Vicinamibacteria bacterium, assembly GCA_041481445.1. Classification (GTDB taxonomy): domain Bacteria; phylum Acidobacteriota; class Vicinamibacteria; order Fen-336; family Fen-336; genus AA29. The sequence continues at coordinate 16,384 of JBGPBV010000073.1, read as the reverse complement.
GGCCGGCGACGGCGTTAAGATGGAAACGTGAGCCCCTCGCCCGCGGGACGCGAGTGAACCGGCGGGCGCGGCGCGGCCCCGGGCCGCTCACGGCCGCCCTCGGACTCGCCCTCGCCGCCGCCTGCCGAGCGCCGGAGCCCAAGGCCCTGCTGGACGTCTCGGACGTGGACGCCTACTGGGCGGTCGAGCCCACCATGGGCGGCGAGCAATACATCGCGGCCGCCGTGAAGTTCCGCCTGCACGACAAGAGCGCGGAGGCCCAGCACTCCGTGCAGGCGATGGCCGTGTTCCGGCGCAAGGGCGAGGAGAACCTGACCTGGGGCTCGGCCTTCGAGCAGGTGGCGTCGCGGCGGGCCCCGCTGGCCCCGGGCCAGTCCATGGTCGTCACCCTCAAGTCGGATGCGCGTTACCACTCCACGGGCACCGTCGACGGGATGCTCGTCCACCCCCAGTTCCGCGACGCCCTCGTGGAGTTCTTCCTGCGCGTGGGCTCGAGCGGCTGGGTGAGCTTCGGCCAGGCGCCGGTGGCGCGGCGCATCGGCGCCCGCGGCGTGGCCGCCCAGGCCGGGCCGCCTCCCGCGTCCAGCCCTCCCTCGGCCGCGCCCGCGCGGTGACCGTGGACCGCATCGGCTTCGTCCGCCTCGAGGGCGCCCGGGAGGGCGAGACGGCCTGGCTGTCGCGCCTTCCCGCCACCATCGGCTCGGACCCGGACGCGGACGTGGTGGTGCCGGCCAGCGCCGCCCGCCACGCCGTCGTGTTCGAGCGGGAGGGGACGATCGTGCTCCTCGACAGCGGGTCGGCGGAAGGGACCTACCTGGCCGGCCAGCTCGTGCAGGAGGCGGTCCTGCGCCCGGGTGACGTGATCGAGCTGGGGCGGCGCGGGCCGCGGCTGCGCTTCGAGCGCAACGGTCCCCCCAACGCCCTGGCGCGCGCCCACGACCCCTTGCTCGCGGTGCCGGTGGACACGAGCCCGCCGCCCATCTCCCACACCATGTTCGTCCGCGCGATGGCCCAGAGCAGCCGCGCCTTCCGTCGCGCGCTCATACTCATCGGCCTCGGGGCCGCCCTCCTGCTCGCCTGGACCTGGCGCGAGAACCGCCGCTTCAAGGCGGAGCTGGTCACGCTGCGACAGGCCATGGGGGAGGTGGAGGCGGAGCGCCGGGCCCTCGAGCTGCGCGTCGACGCGGAGCGCCGGCGCGCCGAGGGCGAGCGCCTCTCGCTGGAGCAGCGCATCGAGGACTACCGCTCGCGCGAGGAGGAGCTGCGCGCGCGGCTGGCGGGAGCGGCCGCGGGCGAGGTGAAGTCGCTGCGCGAGGCGCTGGACGGGACCCGCCAGCGGATCGTGACCCTGGAGAGCGAGCGCGCGGCCGGCGAGCAGATCATCAAGCAGTACGGCGGGGGCGTCTGCCTCATCCAGGGGGCGTACTCGTACTACGACGCCAGCGGACGCCCGCTCCGGTACAAGGAAGGGGCGGACGAGCGCACCGCCGCCGAACTGTCGTCGGTCCTCACCCCGGAAGGCGACGGCGCCGTGCACACGGTCGAGTACTACGGCACGGGGTTCCTGGTCCAGACGGGCGGGCTCGTCCTCACCAACCGGCACGTGGCCGAGCCCTGGTGGCAGGACACGACGGCCGCCCTGCTGCAGAGCCAGGGCTACGAGCCGCGCCTCGCCTACCTGCGCGCGTTCTTCCCCCGGCAGGTCGATCCCTTCGAGCTCAAGCTGGCCCGCGCCTCTTCCAAGTACGATCTCGCGCTCTTGAGGGCGGGGGTCAAGGGACGCAAGATCCCGGTGCTCCCGCTCGACGCCTCGCCGCAGCGGACCCTGGCCGGCCAGCCGGTGGTCGTGGTGGGGTACCCGACCGGCCTCGAGGCCATCCTGGCCAAGGCGGAGAGCGGCGTCGTGCGCAAGATCCTGGAAACGCACGGCACCGACTCCGAGCGCGTCACGATCGCGCTGAGCCGCCAGGGCCTGATCCGGCCCTCCACCACCCAGGGGCACATCGGCGACATCACCCACACCGACATCGTGTTCGACGCGCCCAGCGCGCAGGGAGGGAGCGGCGGTCCCGTGTTCAACAGGTTCAGTCAGGTCATCGCGGTCGAGTACGCCGTCCTCCAGAAGTTCGGCGGGAACTCCTTCGGCATCCCCATCGCGTACGCGCGCGAGCTGCTCGCCGAGGGCGCGCGGCCCCCGAGCGAGTGATCGCCTTATACTCCCGGCGGTGAGCGTGCTGCCCATCCCGCCCGGCCGCCGGCGCGACCTCGCGATCGCGCTCGTCTTCCTCGGCGTGGCCGCCCTCTTCCGCCTCCCCCGCCTGGGCTTCCCCCCCGAGGAGATCTTCGACGAGATCTACCACGCCAAGACCGCCCTGCAGTACCTGCAGGGCGAGAACCCCACGGAATGGGTTCATCCGCCCACGGCCAAGCTCCTCATCGCGGTCGGGGTCTGGCTGTTCGGCTACAAGTCCTGGGCCTGGCGGCTCGTGCCCGCCATCGCCGGCATCGCGCTGGCGCCCGTCTTCTACTGCTTCGCGCGGCGCGCGCTGGCCACCGAGCGTCAGGCCGTGCTGGCCACGGTCTGCCTCATGTGCGACGGCGTGTACCTGGTGCAGAGCCGGGTGGCGATGACGAACATCTTCGCCGTGCTCTTCCAGGTCACGAGCGCGCTGTTCATCCTGGGGGCGGTGCTGGAGGAGCGCCTCCCGGTCAAGGGCATGCTGCTGGGCGGCCTCTTCCTCGGCCTGGCCCTGTCCACGCGCTGGACGAGCCTGTGGGCCTGGGGATTCCTCGGGGTTGTGCTGCTCGTCGTCCGCCGGGAGCGCGCCTTCACGCTGCGCGAGCTGGTCCTGACCGCGATCGCCTTCGGCTTCATCCCTTTCGCCGTCTACGTCCTGAGCTACGTGCCGTGGCTGCGGCAGGGGCACGACCTCGTCGACCTCTGGCCGCACACGAAGGCCATCTGGCGCTACCACGCCGACCTCCGGGCCACGCACCCGTACTTCAGCAAGTGGTACACGTGGCCGCTCCTGTACCGGCCGACCTGGTACTACTTCAACCAGGATTCGAAGGACGAGATCGTGCGCGGCATCGTGGCCATCGGCAACCCCGTCCTGTGGTGGGCCTCGGTGCCGGTGACGGTCTGGGCGCTCGTGACCGGGCTCCGCGCGCGCGATCCCCGGCGCCTCTTCTCGGGTTTCGGCTACTGCTTCCTGTACCTGCCGTGGGGCATCTCGCCGCGCACGCTCAACTACAACCACTACCTGTTCGAGGCGATCCCGTACGCCTGCCTCAGCCTGGGGATGCTCCTCGACCGCCACTGGGACGCGTCCCCGCCCCGGCGACAGCTGGCCCGCGGCTACGTGGTGCTGCTCGTCGTCATGTTCTTCTTCTTCCTGCCGTTCCTCCTCGCCATCCCCGTCCCCATGTCCTGGTACTACTTCGACGTCCACGGGTGGCGCCCCTGGACCTGGTTCCCGACCTGGGTTTGACGCGCGGAGCCGGCTGCTATACTCGCGAAAGGACGATGGCCCTCATCACCGACGACGTCGCCACCCAGCTCAAGACGGAGTTCGCGAGCCTCGCGAACCCGGTGCGCCTGGCCGTGTTCTCCGCCGCCCTGGCCGACCCCGAGTCGGAGCAGGTCAAGCGGCTGGTGGAGGAGTTGGCCGCCCTCGAGCCGAAGATCACGGCGGAGTCCTACAACTTCGTGCTCGACAAGGAGAAGGTGGACGCGCTGAAGATCCACCGCATCCCCGCCATCGCCATCATGGGCGCGGAGAAGGACTACGGGATCCGGATGTACGGCCTCCCTTCCGGATACGAGTTCGGCCTCCTCATCGACGCCATCCTCGACGTCTCCAGCGGCCAGAGCGGCCTGGGCGAGCCGACCAGGGCCGCGCTCAAGGAGGTCAAGGGCCCGGTCCACCTCCAGGTCTTCTCCACGCCGACTTGACCGCACTGCCCCCGGGCGGTCCGCCTGGCCTTCAAGTTCGCGATGGAGAGCGACGCGATCACCGCCGACGGGATCGAGGTGACTGGCTACCCCGACCTGGCGCAGAAGTACTACGTCTCGTCCGTGCCCAAGACGGTCGTGAACGAGAGCCATGAGTTCGTCGGGGCCGGACCCGAGTCCATGCTCCTCAAGCACGTCCAGGAGGCCGCGGCCGATCCCAACCCGGCCCCCGCCGGTGGCCTCATCGTCTGAGCTCCCGCCTCCCCGCGACGACGGCCCCCGTCCCCGTCGAGCGACGGCGTTCGCCGCGCAAGAACCGCGAGCTCTACATCGACGCCTTCCGCGGCCTCATGGCGCTGGTGATGGTCCAGGGCCACGTCTTCGACGACCTCGTGGCCCCTGCCGCGCGCGCACTCTCCCTCTACCAGTTCGAGGTGATGTTCCACGGCTCGACCGCGCCCGGGTTCCTGTTCGCCTCCGGGTTCGTGGCCGGCCTGCCGCGGTCGCCGCTCTCGCTACGCGCGAGCCTCCGCCGCGCGCGGCGTCTCCTGTTCGTGCTCGGGGTCGGCTACTTCCTGCACCTGCCGTACCTCTCGCTCTGGAAGACGATCACCCGCGCCACCCCCGAGCAGACCGCGGAAGCGCTGGCCTGCAACCCCCTGCAGCTCATCGCGGTGACGCAGATCGGGCTGCTCGTGCTGCAATGGCTGGCCGGACGGCGCTGGGTGGTGGTGGCGGCGGCCGCCGCCGTCGTCATCCTGGCCGCGGGCCCGATCGTGTGGGCCTCGCACGTGGCCGGCCGGCTGCCCCTCTGGCTGGGCGCCTACGTCGACATGTCGGTGGCCCCGTCGCAGTTCCCCGTCTTCCCCTTCGCCGCGTTCGTCCTCGCGGGAACGGTGGGCGGGGCCTGGCTGGGCCGCACCGACCACGCGACGCGACGCCGGCGGGCGCTGCGCGCCACCGTCCTCCTCGTGGCCGCCGGCCTGCTGCTCGCCCTCGCCCTGCGCGGCCGGGTGGACTTCTGGAGCGTGTCTCCGGCGTACGCCCTGCTGCGCCTGGGCGGCCTCGTGGCCCTCCTGATCGCGGTGGAGTGGGCGACCGTCCGCGAGCTGCCGGGGACACGCGTGCTGGCACTGCTCGGCCACGAGACGCTCGTCGTGTACGTGCTGCACCTCGTCCTCCTGTTCGGGGGCGTGCTCTTCCATTCCCCGCTGCTCGACTACGCGGAACGGATGGGCTTCGGGGGAGCCTTCGCGGTCCTGGTCGCGATGCTGCCCGTCCTCTACGCGGCGGCCTGGCTCTGGCACCGCCTCAAGGTGCGCCATCCCCACGCCGCGCGCCTCACCCTCGCCTTCGCGACCGTGTTCGTGGGCTGGGAGTTCCTCACCCGGCCATGGTGAGCGCCTCCTGATGCCGCTCCTCTGGCTCGACGACGTCACCGAGCGCGATCGCGCCCGCGTGGGCGCGAAGGCCTTCGCCCTGGCCCGGCTGCGTAGGGCGAGCCTGCCCGTGCCGAACGGCTTCGTCGTGCCCGGGGACGATCCCGAGCCGGGTCCCGAGGTCCTCGAAGAGCCGTGCCGGCGGCTGGGCGCGGTGGCGGTGCGCTCGTCGGCGCTGGAGGAGGACTCCGCCGAGGCCAGCTTCGCCGGGCAGTTCCGGACCGAGCTGGACGTGCGGGGTGCGGCCGAGGTGGCGGCGGCCGTCCGCCGCTGCCGGCAGGCCTCGGCCGCGGGCTACGCCTTGGCGATGGGGGCGCGGGCCGACGCCGCCGCCCGTACCATCCCCGTGCTCGTGCAGGCATTCGTCGAGCCGCGGCAGGCCGGCGTCGTCTTCACCCGCGACCCGCGCGATCCCGCCGCGATGGTGGTGGAATCGCACGCCGGCCGCGGCGAGGCGCTGGTCTCCGGCCGGGTCCGGCCCGCGCGCGTCGTCGTCGACCGCGAGACCGGAGCCGCGCGACCCTCGCGCGACCCCGAGGCGCCCGCGGCCGGGGGCCTCGACCCCGACGAGCGGCGCGCCGTCGCCTCTCTCGCCCGCGAGGCGGAAGCGCTCTTCGGCGAGGCGCAGGACGTCGAATGGGCGATCGGCTCCGGCGCCGGCCAGGCCCCGGTCCTGCTCCAGTCGCGGCCGATCACGGTCGAGAGCGAGGAGGCGCTCGACCCGCGCATCGGGACGCTCACGCGCGCCAACGTGGGCGAGGTCCTGCCCGATCCCGTGACTCCCCTGACCGCCTCGACGGTGGTGGCCCTGCTCGAGCACGGCTTCGAGGAGGTCGTGCGCCTGGCCGGCCTGGGCCACGGCGGGGGCGCGCCCTTCCTCGTCGTGCATCGCGAGCGCCTCTACCTCAACCTCACGCGCAGCCTCGAGGTGGCCGCCCGCCTTCCCGGCGTGAGCGCGGCCGACGCCGAGCGCCTGGTCCTGGGGGCCGGCGCCTCCGGCGCTACGCCCCACCTCCGCCCGGTCGACCTGCCGCGTCTGGCCTTCGTCGCCGCGCGGGTCGCCCTGCTCGGCGCGCGCCTGCCCGGCCGGATCGCGCAAGCGGAGGACGACGTGCGGAGGCTGCAGTCGCTGGCCGCGGATGCGGAGCGCTCCCCCGCCGCCCTGGCCACCGCCTTCGATACGCTCCAGGCCCTGGGCGGCGAGGTCGCGACGACTCACATCGCGGTCTCCGGAGCCAGCGCGGTGCGCCTGGCCCTCCTCGAGCGCGCGCTGGGGTGGTGGCTCCCGGGCGATCCCCGGGCGCGGCTCAACCGTCTGCTGGCCGGGCTGGACGGCGTGGAGAGCGCGGCGCCCGCCCTCGCCCTGGATACCCTGGCGCGGAGGGTGCGCAGCCACTCCGGGTGGCGGGCCTTCGTGGCGCGTCCGGATGCCGCGGAGGCGTTCGCGCGGGACGAGGCGCCCCCCGACCTGGCCGCGCTCCTCCGCGCGTTCCTGCATCGTTTCGGCCACCGCGCGGTCTCGGAGGGCGAGCTGAGGGCGCGGCCCTGGCGTGACGATCCGGCGCCCGTCCTGCAGGCCTTGGCCACGCTCGGGGCCAGCCCGCGGGCGCCCGGCTTCACCCAGGCGGCGGCCGCCGCGCAGCGCCAGGCCGAGGAGCAGGCCGCCCTCTCGCGGCTGGGGCCGGTGCGCCGCGCCCTCCTCCGTACGGTCCTGCGCGCCGCGCGCGACGGCGTGCGCTCCCGCGAGGCCACCAAGTCGCTGGCCGTGGCCCTCGTCGACGCCGGGCGAAGGCTGGCCCGGGCGGCCGGGCGCCGCCTGGCCGCCTCCGGTGCGCTCGACGACCCCGACGACGTCTTCTTCCTTTCCGCGGCGGAGGTGCAGGGCGCGCTGGGCGGAGTCGCTCCGTCGCCCGCCGCGCGGCGGCGGCGCCGCCGGCGCTTCGAACGGGCGGTGGGGGTGCCCGCCCCGCGGCTCGTGGACCTGCGCGGGGGCGCGACGGGCGAGGAGGAACCCCCGGGCTGGAGCGGCACCGGTGTGAGCCCCGGGATCGGGGTGGGACCGGCGCGGGTGGTCGGCGAAGGCGAAGCCGTGCGCCTGGAGCCGGGCGAGGTCCTCGTCGCGCCCGTGCTCGACGCCGCGATGGGGCCGGCGCTGTCGGCGGCGGCGGGCGCGGTGGCGGAGATCGGCGGCCTGCTCTCGCATGGGGCGGTGGTGGCGAGGGAGCTGGGCGTGCCCTGCGTGGTCGACGTCCGGGACGCCACGCGCCGGCTGCGCACGGGTCAGCGCCTGCTGGTGGACGGCACGGCGGGCGTGGTGCGTCTGCTCGAGGCGAACGACATCGGCACGGGGACAGGGGCGGCCAACCCCGGCGCAGACGGACCGGCGCTCCTCGACACGCTGCCCCCCGCGTCGCCCGCGGACGAGGCCTTCCACGTGCTGGAAGCGCATCCTCTCGCGCGCGAGAGCATCTACGTCAACGCCCAGGACCCGGCGAGCGGATGCGTCCTCGTCGCCTCGGTGGGGGCGCGCCCGGGCGGCCGTGGCGAAGCGCTGCTCGCCCTCGGTCGGCCGGATGGCCGCGTCCTGTTCGCGCTGGAGATGGGCCGGCTGGAGCGGCGCGCCGCCGCCGTCGGCGTGGGCGGCTTCGAGGCCGGCTGGTCCCCCGTGCACCTGCGTTTCGACGGCCGGCTCTCCGTCCACGAGAGCGACGGCTTCCCGCCGGGGCCGCTGCCGCTCCTGCTGGCCCCGCGCGTGGCGCCGGTGGCCTTCGACCTCGTCTTCACCCCCACCACGCCCGCCATCGACTTCACGGCCGGGCTCTCCCCCGACGAGCGCGCGCGCCTGCGGCCGGTGGGGGCGCATCACGTCGAGCAGTCCGGACGGTGGCAGGGAACGATGGAGATCGACGGCCGCCGCGCGCGCTTCGACGGCACGGGCAGCCGCGATCACTCGTGGGGCCGGCGCGATTGGAACGCCGCCGAGTGGTGGCGGCTCTTCACCGCGCGCTTCGGAGACGACCTCGCCGTGCACGCGCTGGCCCTCGACGTCGACGGTCAGGTGGTGGAGGGCGGCTTCGTCTGGCGCGAGGGGCGCGCGGAGGCGGTGCGGCGCGTCGCTTGGACGGACCTCTCCGGCCCCGCCGGGGGGCGACGCTTCGAGCTCGAGCTGGCCACGACGCGGGGGGCGGTGCGGCTCGCGGGGGCGGTGACGCGGACGCTCACCGTGCCCGTCCAGCTCGCGCGCAGCCCGGCCCGGCTCCTGGCGGGGAGGCCGTGGCGGCTGGCCCTCCACGAGAACTACACGCGCTATTCCTGCCAGGGGCGCACCGGCCACGGCATCGCCGAGTTCACCGAGCGGCCGTGAGCGTCGCCGTCCACGAGTTCCTCATCGCCCCCGCCGCGTTCGTGCTCGCCTTCCTCCACGCCCGGGCCGCGCTGGGCACGCGGCGCGCGGCGGGCGAGCTCCTCGCCCTGGCCGCGTACGGGTTCGCGCTGGAGCGCCTCTCGATGAGCGTGTTCGGCTCCCACCGCTACGGCCCCGGGTGGACGGTCGCGCCCCTGGGAGTTCCCGTCGCCGTCGCCCTGGTCTGGGCGGCGGTGATCTCGTCCGCGCTGGCCCTGGCCGCCCGGCGCGGGCTCCGCGCCGCGTCCGCGCGGGCCCTGGCGGCGGCGCTGATCGCGGTGACGCTCGACCTCACGCTGGAGCCGGTCGCGGTCCGCCGCGGCCTCTGGGAGTGGACGCCGCCCGGGCCCTGGCTCGGCGTGCCCATCGGGAACTTCGTGGGCTGGGTCGTGATCGTGGCCGGTTACGGCGTGGGGGCGGACCGATGGGCGGGGGGCGGACGCTTCCCGGCCGAGGCGGGGCGGCGCCTGCTGCTCGCCTCCGCCGCGCTCGCGGCCCTGCTCGCGGTCGGCCTCCTCTGGACGCGACTGGGGCTGGAGGAGGCGCTGGGCCGCCGGGGCGGGTGGCTCGTCTGGGGCCTCGTCCTCGTCGCCACCGCCGCCGTGGGGTGGCGCCGCGCGCGGCCCTGGGAAGGCGACACCCTGTCCGGCCGTCTGGGCGCCGTGCCCGGGCTCGCGCCCGCGCTCGTGTTCCTCCTCGTGGCCACCGCGTTCGCGGCGGAGGCGGCGCTGCTGCGGGACGCGATCATCGGCCTGGTCGCGCTGGGCACCGCGCTCGCCCTCCTGCCCGCGCTGCTTTCTAGCGAAACAGCTTCTTCAGGTTGAGGATGACGTCGGCGCCCTCGGGCGAGAGGGCTTCCAGCTCACGCCGGGCCAGCGCGTGCTTGCGGTTGAGGCGCAGCGCGGTCTGCAGCTCGGCCTGCGCCCGCGCCCGCTGCCTCATCGCCTTGTAGTACATCCCGAACGTGTAATGCAGGTCGGCGTTGTCGGGCTCCAGCCGCAGCGCCTCCACGAACTCACGCTCCGCCAGCTTCGCCGTGCGCGGGTAGCTGGCCATGGCCACCGCCAGCCGCAGGCGGTACTGCGCGACCTTGGGGGCCAGCTCGACCACGCGCGAGAGGACCTTGATCGCGTTGGCGTTGTCGGACACGGTCATCCGCACTTCCGCCTCGAGGAGGAGGTGCTCGAGCTGGGCGGCGCCCTCGAACGAGCCCGACGGGGTGACCGGCGAATCGCGCGGGGGCTCCGCGGGCGGTGCCTGCGCCGCCGCCGCGGGCGCGGAGGGGGCGGTGGTCGGGGACGGGGTCGGGGACGGCGGCGGCGACGGAGGAGCGGGCCGCGGCGTCTGCCGCGCCAGCCGCTGCATGGCGGAAACGCGCCCGAGGATCACCTCCAGGTCCTGCTTGAGGCCGGGATCGTCGGTGGCCGCCTCCAGGAGCTGGTGGTAGCGCTCCATCTTCTCCTCGAGCGCCTTCATCAGCTCGTCGCGCGGGGCCTCGCGTGAGACCTTGAGCCAGGCTTGGCGGTCCAGGTGCGCGGAGCGCTCCAGCTCGTCCGCCACCTCGCGGCGCAGCGCCTCCCCCGCGCTGGGATCGGGCTGCCGCTGCAGGGCGGAGAGCAGGAACATCCCCGTCTCCATCTGGATGGGGGGCTGCATGCCGTCTTCCGCGTGCTCGGTGTCCACGAGCAGGCCCGAGGCCAGGAGGGCGTAGACGGAGCGCAGGCGCCCGAAGGCCAGTCCTCCCGGCACCCAGGCCAGGCGCCGCAGCGTGACCTTGCGCTGCGCCTGCTCGAGGATCTCGCGCTCGTCCGCGGTCGCGTGGTCGGGGTCGAAAGCGAACGGGGCCACGGGCGCGAGCTGCACCCGGCGGTCGAGCTGCCCGAGGCCGGTGATGACCAGGCTCTCGCTGGTCATGCTGCGGATCCCCTCGTGGAGCAGGCGGTGCATGGAGAGGCTGACCATGTACTCGAGGGGGATCGCGGACTGCCGCTCGTCGAAGGTGGCCACGCCCTCCTCGAAGGGGAAGACGGACAGGACGATGCGGTGGACCTGCTTGGAGACGGAGCGGCCCAGCTCCGTCTTGTCCATGATGCCGGCCTGGACCAGGGCCTCCCCGAAGCGCCGCTTGCGCTCCCCTCCGAGCAGGGCGGAGGCCCGGTTGAACTGCTCGTCGCTGATGCGCCCGAGGGCGACCAGCGCCTCCCCCAGCCGGTCCTTCTTCAGGTTGCTGGCCGCGAACACCACCCGGCCGTGGTCGAAGAAGATCGTCTTGACCACCCGCCCGGACTGGACCTGGAGGTCGCCGCTGCTGCGCGAGCCGGCCAGGGCGCGGAGGGTCTCCGCGACGGGCGTGAGGGCCAGGTCCGTGAGCATGCGGTCCCTGGATACCACAGCCGCGGCCCCACGTGCACCTCCGCCCGGAAAGGCCTGTGACCTCGGTCGCAGGGACGCATAGAATGGCCTCCTCTCCGGGGGAGGAGGCCGCTCCATCATGCCGCGGGCCGCCATCGTCGGAACCGGAAGCGAGATCCCGCCCACCCGCGTCACCAACGCGATGCTGGCGCGGGTCATGGACACGAGCGACGAGTGGATCCGCGAGCGCAGCGGGGTCGAGGCCCGGCACTACGTCGAGCGGGGCACCTCCACCTCCGACCTCGGCGTGGCCGCGGCCCGCCGGGCCCTGGAAGCGGCGGGGATGGCGCCGGCCGACGTCGATCTCGTCGTCTTCGCCACCATGACCCCCGACCACTTCTTCCCGGGCTCGGGGGCCCTGCTCCAGGCCAAGCTCGGCCTGCGCGACATCCCCTGCTTCGACATCCGCCAGCAGTGCGTCGGCTTCCTCTACGGGCTCCAGCTCGCGGACGCGCACGTGCGCGCCGGCCTCGCCCGCACCGTCCTCCTGGTGGGGGCGGAGATCCACACCGGGTTCATGCCCTGGACGGCCACCAACTGGGAGTACATGCTCGGGCGGGGCGAGGTGCCTCCCACGCCGGAGGAGTTCGCCTGGAACACGCGCTTCCGCCACCTCACCGTCCTCTTCGGCGACGCGGGGGCGGCGGTGGTGCTGCGCGCCACCGAGGAGCCGCGCCGGGGCGTGGTCGATTCCCTGCTGCACACGAACGGCGCGGAGTACGACAAGCTCTACGTACCCGGGACCGGGTTCAAGCACCGCCCCTACACCGACCCCGAGCAGTTCGCGCGCGGGGACCACATCCCGGTCATGGACGGGCGCGCGGTGTTCAAGATGGCGACCACGAACATGGTGGCCGCCGCGCAGGAAGTGCTCGCGCGCAACGAGGTGACGGTCGAGGACGTCTCGCTGGTGCTCATGCACCAGGCCAACAAGCGCATCAACGAGTACTGCCAGAAGGCGCTCGGGATACCCGACTCCAAGGTCCGGCACAACATCGAGCGCTACGGCAACACCACCGCCGCCACCATCCCGCTCCTGTGGGACGAGGCGGCGCGGGCCGGGCGCCTCGGTCCTGGTGACCTCGTCCTGCTCGTGGCCTTCGGGGCGGGGATGAACTGGGGCGCGACCCTCGTGCGCGCCTAGCCGGTCTCCTTCCCTCCCGTCCGGGGGCTCAGGCGGGGGCGACCTCCGCCGTGCAGTGGCGGCACTTCGTCGCCTTGAGCGGGATCGGCGAGAGGCAGTGCGGGCAGTCGCGGGTGTCGGCGGCGGCGGGCACGGCCGGCGGCGGCAGGAGGTGCTTCACCGCGCGCACGACGACGAAGATCGCGAAGGCGATGATCAGGAAGTTGACGACGGCGTTGATGAACAGGCCGTAGCGCAGCACGGCCGCGCCCGCGGCCTGGGCCTCCACCAGCGAGGCGTAGTGCGGGCCGGAGAGGCCGATGAACTTGTCCTTGAAGTCGACGTGACCGAGGAGCAGCCCCAGGGGCGGCATCAGCACGTCGTCCACCAGCGAGCTGACGATCTTCCCGAAGGCGCCGCCCACCACCACCGCCACCGCGAGGTCGAGGACGTTGCCCCGCATCACGAAATCCCTGAAGTCCTTCAGCATGGCTCCTCCCGTCCGCGCCGTCTCCGCCGGCATTGTAGCCCCGGCGCCTTGTCTCGCCCGGCCGAGCGTGGTCTGCTTGGCGGCCATGAGACCGTGGCCACGCCTCCTCCCGAGACGCCTTCACGTCCTCCCCACCCTGGCCCTCGCGCTGGCCCTGGCCGCCTCGGCGGCCGCGGCGCCTCCCTCGCCGGAGTCCGTGCTCGGGTTCCGGCCCGGAGCCGACCGACAGCTCGCGGACTGGACCCAGATCGTGGACTACTTCCACCGGCTCGACGCCGCCTCCGACCGCGTGCGCGTGCAGGAGGTCGGGCGCACCACCGAGGACCGGCCGTTCCTGGTCGTGGTGATCACGTCGGAGGAGAACATGGCGCGCCTGGAGGAGATCCGGCGCGCGAACCTCCGCCTGGCCGACCCGCGCGGCCTGGCCGCGGAGGAGGCGGAGCGGCTGATCGCGACGGGCAAGACCGTCGTGGCCGTGAACCACGGCATCCACTCGACGGAGGTGGCGGCCACGCAGACGGCGATGGAGACGGCCTATGCCCTGGCCTCCGGCGACACGCCGGAGATCCGGGAGATCCTCGACGGCACGGTGGTGGTCATGATCCCGTCCCACAACCCGGACGGGACGCAGAGGGTCACCGAGTGGTACCGGCAGACGCTGGGCACGCCCTGGGAAGGGCACGAGCCGCCGTTCCTGTACCAGAAGTACGTGGGCCACGACAACAACCGCGACTGGTACATGTTCACGCAGCGGGAGAGCCGCCTCACGCTGCAGGGCCTCTACGACCCCTGGCCGCCGCAGATCGTCCACGACCTCCACCAGATGGGCGCGCAATCGGCGCGGCTGTTCGCTCCTCCCTATCTCGATCCCTGGGAGCCCAACGTCGATCCCGCGCTGATCGCCGCCGTCAACGCCCTGGGAACGCACGTGGCCGCCCGTCTGACCACCGAGGGCCACCAGGGCGTGGTCGTGCAGGCCATCTACGACGCCTGGAGCCCGTCCCGCGCGTACCCGCACACGCACGGCGGCGTCCGCCTGCTCACGGAGAGCGCGTCCGCGCGCATGGCCACTCCGGTCGAGGTCCGCTTCGACGCCCTCCAGCCCGGCCTCGGCTACGACCCCCGCCAGCGCACCTGGAACTTCCCCCTTCCCTGGCCGGGGGGCACCTGGCGGCTGCGCGACATCGTCGACGACCAGATCGCGGCCACCCGCGCCATCCTGTCTGACGCCGCGCGAAACCGGGCGTACTGGCTGCGCACGTTTCACGACGTGAACCGTCGTGCCACGCTTGCAAACCAGCCGTTCGCCTTCGTCGTGCCCGCCGCCCAGGAGGACGCCCTGGCCACGGCCAAGCTGCTCGAGGTCCTGCGGCTGGGCCGGGTGGAGGTGCAGCGGGCGCGCGCGGCCTTCACCGTCGAGGGCCGCACGTTCGCCGCCGGCTCCTGGGTCGTCCCGATGGCCCAGCCCGCGAGCGCCTTCGCCAAGACCCTGCTCGAGCGCCAGCGCTATCCCGACATCCGCCAGTACCCGGGAGGGCCCGCGCAGCGGCCCTACGACGTCACCGCGCACACGCTGCCGCTGCTCCTCGGCGTCGAGGTGGCGGCGGTGGCCGCCCCCTTCACCGCCGCCGTCGAGCCCGTCGAGTCCGTGACCGTGCCCCCGGGCCGCGTGACCGGCCAGGGACCCTGGATCGCGCTCGGCCATCGCTCGGGCGAGCTCGTCGCCCTGGGCCGCCTGTTGCGGGCGGGCGTGCCGGTGCGCTGGGCGACCGCCGCCTTCACGGACGCGGGCCGGACCTTCCCCGCGGGCACGCTGCTCGTGCCCGGCTCCGCCCGCGCGCGCGTGGAGGCGCTGGCGCGCGAGCTCGGGATCACCGCCTCGGCGGTGGCGGCCCGCGCGCCGGCCATGGTCCTGCGCGCGCCGCGCGTCGGCGTCTACCAGTCGTGGGTGCCCGCCATCGACGAAGGCTGGACGCGCTTCGTGTTCGAGCAGCAGATGGGCGTGGCCTACGAGACCCTCCACGACCGCGACGTCCAGGCGGGCGGGTTGCACGATCGGTTCGACGTGATCGTGATTCCCGGGCAGTCTCCGGGCTCGATCGTGACCGGCTGGGTGGCCGGCACCATGCCCGAGGAGTACACGGGGGGCCTGGGCGCGAAGGGCGTCGAGTCACTGCGCGCCTTCGCGGAGGGCGGAGGCACGCTGGTCGCGCTCGATGCCGCCGCCCGCATGGCCGTGCACGACTTCGGCCTCGGCGTGCGCGACGCGCTGGCGGTCGAGGCCCCCGCCCCGCGCGGCGAAGGGGGCCGGAGCGCCCCCGCCGACTTCTACTGCCCGGGCGCGCTCCTGCGCGTAATCACGACCGATCACCCGCTGACCGCGGGCCTCGGCCCGTCCCCCGCCATCTGGTTCGAGGAGAGCCCCGCCTTCGAGGTGGACAAGGGGACCGTGCTCGCGCGCTATCCGGCCGAGAACCCCCTCCTGTCCGGATGGCTCCTGGGCGAGCAGCGGCTCGCCGGCAAGGCGGCGCTCGTGGAGGCACCGCTGGGCGGCGGGCGCGTGGTGCTCTTCGGCTTCCGCCCGCAGTACCGCGCGCAGAGCTGGTCCACCTACCCGGCGCTGCTCAACGCGATCTACACGTCCGCGGCCACGCCGGTCGCGCGGCCGGCGGTTCGGTCAAGAAGCGAAGGCGCGAAGGGCGTCGAGCCCGCCGGTCATCCCCACTAGCAGGCGCGCGTAGGCGCCCTCGGGCTCGGCGTGGGCGAGGTCCATCGTCTCCAGGAGGCCCTCGCTCACGGTGGGAGAGTCCAGGGCACTCCGTCCCGCCTGGCCGGCGCGCATGGCCGCGAAGGCGAGCGCGGTGTTGAGGAGGGCGACCGCCGTCACGAGCTCGTCCACCAGCGGCCGCCGGCCCGTGCCCAGGTCCTCGACCGCGGCCCGCAGGTAGTGTTGGAGGAGGCCGTGGACTTCCGGAGGATCGAGGGCACGCGAGACGCCTCGCCCCGCGCGGAGGTCGACGTCGCCGACGCCCGGGGCCACGCCGTGGGTGTGGGCGAGCAGGCGCAGGAGGCGCGCCCGCAGGCCGAGCCGCCAGCCGCCGGCGGCGGGCGAGCGAAGCTGCTCGCGGGCGGCGAGGACGGCGAAGAGGAAGCCGCGCGCGAGCAGGCGGCCGACCGCCGAGGGCCCTTGCCGGGGGGCGGGCCGATCGGAGCCGGCCGCGTAACGCCCCGTCAGCTCGACGTACTCGTCGAAGCGCTCGGCCGAGAGCTTGAGGACGCGATGGCGCGTCAGGTCGTCGAGGAGCGCCGCCATGCGGCCGACGTTGGCACGCAGGTCGGGGCGGCCGTCCGGTCCCGGGCGATCGAGCATCGCGCGCAGGACCTCGCGCAGGGTCGCCGCCGTGGCCGCGGAGACGGGGCGCCCGGCGACGATCTCGAGGGTGCGCCTGGGCTCGGGAAACTCGCGGGCCCACTCGCCGTACAGGCCGCTGAGCGCGCGAACCTGCGCGGTGACCGGCTCGCCCTCGCTGGCCACGACGGTCGGGCAGCAGAAGCTGGCGCT
>JBGPBV010000072.1:0-30470 GCA_041481445.1 Vicinamibacteria bacterium | reverse complement strand
GGATTGGCGGCCTCGATCTCGCCGATCGCCCGCTTGATCGCCTTCCTCACCGCCGTCCGCGCGCGCTCCGGGATGTCCACGAACGAGCGGACCCGGCCGCCGAGGCCGGTCACGCGCGCGAGCTCGCGCGCGAGGGCGGAGAGCTCTTCCTGCTCGGCGGGCGCGAGGGCGGCCGGCTCGCGCAGCGCCCGGATCCGGCGGCGCAGCGCGGACAGGGCCTGGCCGTCCACGAGCGGGTCCGCGGCCCTCCCGGCCGCGCTCTCCGGCTCGTCCGAGACGAGAGCGAGCGCGGGGATGCCCTGGCCGGGCGCGGCCAGGAGACGGGCGAGATAGCGCATGCCGACGCGGTCGGCCACGGTGGCCACCTGGCCGGCATGGACCACGCGCCAGCGTCCGCCCGCCGCCGCCGCCATCTGCGCGAGGTGCTTTTCGAGGGGCGCCCCAACGGCGCCGGCCGCGCCCTCGTCCGCCCGCCAGCGCGCCACCAGGCCGGTCATCCCCATCGCCTGGCCGGCCGCCATCGCCGCATGCAGCTCCGAAGCCGCCCGCTCGCGATCGCCGCGCCCGGCCTGCCGCAGGGAGAGGAGGGCCAGCTCCGCGCGCGCCTGGATCGCCGCCGGCCGGTGGCCCAGCCGCTCGCTCACCGCGATCGCCGCGGCCAGGTGCTCCCGCGCCCGGTCGGCGTGGCCGCACGCCCGCGCGGCCAGGGCCAGCGCGCGCCGCACGGGGCCGAAGCAGACGACGGCCAGCGAGGCCATGATCGGGAGGTCCGCGTAGGGCTCCAGCGCGTCCCCCGCCGCCTGCGCTACTTCCTCATGCCCGAGGGCGGAGGCCATCTCCACCACCGCGAGCATGGTCACGAGCCAGGAGCTGGAAGCGGGCAGCGAGGCCAGCCCCTCCCGCGCCAGGCGGTCCAGCATCTCCACCGCCGGCTCCGGCCGGCCCGCGCGCAGCGCGAAGAGGGCGGCGGCGGCCGCGAACGCGCGCTCCCTCTCCTCGATCAGCGTGGGCGAGGCGGCGATGGAGGCGGCCAGGTCGGCCAGCTCGGCTTCGCGTCCCTGGAACACACGGATGGCCGAGAGATGCGCGCCGTGGTAGGCGAGCGCGTCGGCGTCCCCGACTTCCTCCCCGAGCCGGCGGCAGGCGAAAGCCTCCCGCTCCGCGCGCTCGAACTCCCCCGCGCGCACGGCCAGCATGACGTCCATGGCCCGCGCGATGAAGAGGATGCTCCGGCAGCCGAGGGCGTCCGCGCGATGGCGCATCTCCTCCATGCCGGCGGCGGCCGCCGGCTCGCCGAGGAGCCACAGGTCGGCCGTGCGCCAGCACAGGCCCACGAGCGCGAGCAGGCCGTCGCCGGCGGCGGCGGCGGCCGCGATCAGCTCGCCCGCGATGTCGAGGCGCCGCCGCGCGTGCTGGGGGACGAGCAGCGCGTGGTGGCACAGCGAGAGCGCCTCGGCCAGGGCGTGGGCGTCGCCGGTGCGGCGCGCCGCCTCCACCCCGGAAAGGACGGCCTCCGCCGAGCCCCCGCGGTAGGTCTCCTCCGCGGCCAGCCTCACGCACAGGCGCGTGCGCAGCACGGCCTCCGTGGGGGGCAGGGCCTGGAGGGCGCGGCGCTGCACGGCGCGCACGCGCTCCGCCTCCGGGGCGCTGCGGTGCTCGCCGACCCAGAGGCCGCCCAGGCCCAGCGCGGCGCGGGCGAGCGCGACGGGATCGCCCTCGGCCTCCGCCGTGCGCGCCGCGCGCTGGAAGAGGGGCCGGGCCTGGGCCAGGCGCCCGCAGGCCAGGACGGACTCCGCGTGCTCGACGAGCAGGTCGGCCGCGGGCTCCGCGACCGCCGCCGCCGACTGGATCTCCGCCGCCCGCGCCAGGAGCGCGGCCGCCGCCTCGAAGGCGTCCACGGCGCGCAGGGCGCGCGCGGCCTGGCGCGCGATCGTGAGCGCGAAGGAGGCGTCGTCGCGGGAGCGGCTGGCCGCGGCCAGCGCGTGGTGGGCCCGCATGGCCAGCCGGTCGGCGTCGTGCCCCCCGAGTTGCCGCGCCGCTCGCGCATGCACCTCCAGCCGTTCGGAGAGGCCCAGCGAGGCGGTGGCCGCCTGGCGGACGAGGTCGTGCACGAACGCGAAGCGCCCGTCGCCCGTCATCGAGGCCAGCCCGGCCTCGACCGCCCGGCCGAGGCAATCGGTGGCGGTGGACGGCGCGACCTCCGCCACCCGCGCCACCTCGTGGACCCAGACCTCGGGCCCCAGCACCGCCGCCACCGCGATCGTGTGCCGGTCGACCGGGGCCAGCCCCTCGACGATCCGCGCGATCGCGTGGCCGAGGCCGCCGAGCGCCCCCCCGCCGCGCTCGCCCTGCAGCGTCACGCTGCGCAGGTGGAGGGGATTGCCGTGGGTGAGAGCGGCCAGCGCGTCCACCAGCGCGGGGTCCGGCCGGCCGGAGCCGGTGGCCGCGACCCAGGCGCGCAGCGCGCTCGGCGAGAGCCCGGAGAGCGCGATCACCGTGGCCTCGCGGTCGAGCTCGCCGAGGGTCTCCAGGGTCTCCGCCTCTCCACCGGCGCCGTCGCGGCGGGTCAGGACGAGGAGCAGCGGGAGCTTGCGCTCGCGGGAGAGGAAGCGGGCCAGCAGCAGGCTGGCCGGGTCCGCGAGGTGGGCGTCGTCCAGGACGACGACGACGGGGGCGCCGGCGCGGCGCAGGGTCTCGAGCACGGCCAGGAAGCGCGCGAAGCGCCCCTGTCCGGCCTCGGCCTGCGTCTCGTCGAGGAGGCCCTCGGGGGCGCCGAGGTCGCGCAGGATCGCGCGCCAGGGCCAGAGCGGGGGGGCCTCGCCCGCCGGCCAGCAGCGTCCCATCGCCACCCGCGCTCCCCTCCGCCCGGCGCGGTCCATCACCTCTTCCGCCAGCCTCGTCTTGCCGATCCCCGCCGGCCCCTCCACCAGGGCGAGCTGCGTCTCGCCGCGGGTGGCGCGGCCCAGGAGCCGCATGAGCTCCTGGAGCTCGGCCTGGCGGCCCACGAAGGGGGGGGTGCGGGGCCGAAGCAGGGACCGGTCGCTCATCTCTCGCCCGGGGTCCTCGGGGAGGGCCGTGCCGTGGGGCGGCACGATCATGTCACGCCTCTCCTTTAGAGGGGGCCATCCGCCATTCGCACGGCGGCCCGGAGGCCGCCCAGTCCCGGAAAGAGGCACTCCTGAAGGGGGGCGAACCTTGCGCGACGGTCTGAGAGTGAAGGTCGGCTGGTCCACGCTGGGGTGGCTCGCCCCGCTGGTCTTCCTGGCCCTTCCCAACTGCGACCTGGTGTTCGGCCTCCAGGCGGTCCCGCCCAGCGATCAGAACCTCAAGCCTGGAGACCCGCCGCTGTCGAGCGCGGTGTTCTGCGACATCCGCGACCCGGCCGAGCCCCATTGCGCGACGCCCGGCGACATCGTCAACGGCGTGCGCGCCGACCAGGCCGCGCTGCTCCTCTTGAAGGACAAGGGAAGCCCGGTCGTCCTCGACTACTCCGACGCCGCCCGCAACAGCCTCTCCTGCGCGGCCGGGGTCCCGGTGGCGACGTACTACCTGTGCGACTTCCCGCAGGGCTGTCCGATCTGCATCAACTGCGGCACCATCGGCACCAACCATCCGGACGCCAATGCGGTGTGCGTGGCCGCTTGCGAGGACCGGCTGCTCAGCGGCGCCCACCCGGCGGATACGCCGGCCTTCTGCGCGGCCAACGCCCATACCGCCACGAGCGCGCACGACTGCGTCGACGGCGTCTGCAGTGACGACGGCGGGTCGCGTCCCGACTTCGTGGACCCGCGGCGGACGCCGGCGGCGGCGGTCTGGACGGACCTCGTCGGCGTGCAGCCGACCGGCACCGACCTGAGCGGCCTCCTGAAGACGGCCGTCACCACCGGCTTCGACGCCGGCGCCGCCTCCGTGCAGACCATCACCGCCCACAACGCCTACGCCGAGTTCACCGTCACCGAGACGGACAAGGCACGCGTGCTCGGGCTCTCCGCGGCCGTCTTCCCCGACGCGAGCCCCGGCCTCGACGACATCGCCTTCGGCATCCGCCTTACCGCGACCGGCACCATCGTCCTGCAGGAGAACGGCGCGATCGTCACCGGCCCTGGCGGGGCGCCGTTCGGCACCTACCAGTCCGGCGATCGGCTCCGGATCACCGTGACCGAGCGCCCGGACGGCCAGGCCGACATCGGGTACGTGCTCATACCCGTCGGATGCGCGGGGACGGCCTGCGCGGGCACGGCCCTCAAGCCCGACCCCTCGGGCCCCGCGCCCTATCCGTTCCGCGTGGACGCCTCGCTCAAGGAGCCGGGGGCGACCCTGACCGACGTCCGCATCGTGCGGACCTTCTGACCGGGAGAGATGACGCCATGAAGACGAAGTGGATGGTCCTCCCGATCGTGGCCGCCGCCGCCCTGGCTCCCGCCGCCGCCCTGGCCGACGTCGAGCCCCTGGTGGTCCCGGCGCTCTCCGGCAACCTGCACATCGACCAGCCCCTCCCCGGAACCTGTGACAACGTCGACCTCACCACGGACGTCACCGGCGGGCGGCTGCAGATCGTCCCCGGCAACGGCGCCATCATGGTCGGCAGCTTCCGCGTGTGGGTGCTCACCCAGGCCACCGCCTCCATCGCTCCCTTCCGCATCCATCGCGACTGCATGGGGGAGAACAAGACGATGGACTACACCCAGCTCGACGTGGAGATCGGCCATTCGGCCACGGTGGTCGGCCTGCCCGCGGGTGCGAGCGCCTTCGACGTGGCCATCTCGAAGGACGACGTGCTGCTCGTGGAGGCCGCCGTCGTGAACGGCAACACCGAGAGGAGCTACGTGCATCCCAAGGAGGACGTGACCGGCCACATCGACCTCGCGCAGGGAACGATCGAGCTGGTGGTGAGGTTGGCTTCCAAGGTCCACGTGCCCGTCCTCGGGGACTACGACGGCACCCTGACCGCGACCCTGACCGGCACCTTCGCCGCCGACACGGATGGGGACGGCGTGCCCGACGCGAGCGACAACTGCCGGCTCGTGCCCAACTCCGGCCAGGGCCCGGTGGCCACGCCCCTCCTGCGCCCGCCGCCGCCCGTCACGGTGGCGACCTGCCTGGCCACCCAGCTCGGGACGCCGCTCGCGACCGACGTGTGCGACGGGGGCGCCGTCGCCGTGACCGACAACGCGCCGAGCCCGCTGCCGCGCGGGAGCACCGTGGTCACCTGGACGGGCACGGACGGCAAGGGCCGCGTCGCCACCGGCACCCAGACGGTGACCGTCGTGGACACCACCCCGCCCGTGTTCACGTCCCTCCCGCCCGACATCACGATGACCGACTGCGGTCCGGCCAACCTCGGCCTGCCGACGGCCACCGACGATTGCGCGGGGGTCCCGACCTTCACGAACGATGCGCCCGCGAAGTTCCTCGCCGGGCCGACCGTCGTCCACTGGACCGCGACCGACGTCTCCGGCAACCACGCCACCGCCACCCAGACCGTCACCGTCAACGACATGGTCCCTCCCGAGGTCTCCTGCGGGCCCGGATCGAACCCCGCCGGTCACGGCCACGGTGGCGGCGGCTTCTTCCGGGTCTCCGCGACCGACCACTGCACGGCCTCCCCCGCCCTCCGGCTCGGCGGCTTCGCCCTCACCATCGGCGAGACGATCAAGATCACGGAGACGGGCCAGCCGGGCGTGCGGCTCGTCAACGACATGGGGCCGGGCGGCGTCCGGCACTTCCAGGTCGGCCGCGGCGAGGCGGTGATCACCGCCACCGACGGCTCCGGCAACAACGCCACCGCGGCCTGCCGCTGAGGAGGATCGGTCGGCGATGGACAAGCGGAAGGCTGGCGGGACGGGCAACCGCTAGAACCGTTATCGAATGACCTCGCTCAGCTGGCTTTGCAGCGTGGTCGGGACCGGCACGCGGACGGGGGCCGACAGTCCCTGATCGATCATCCGCGCCGGCAGCTCCGGCTGGCGCGTGAGCGCGCGCCTGCGGAAGGGGCTCCAGAGCAGGGTCAGGATGTCCCTCAGCTTCATGTGCCGCGAGAACGTGCGCAGCAGCTTCAGGGTCTTCACCGGACGCAGCAGCAGCCGATGGGCGAAAAGGAGCAGGTAGCCCTTCTGGCGGGCGCGGTTTACGACTTCGCCCGGCAGGACGGTCGGATCGATGTCCGAGCACTTGAACCACTTGTGCCAGTCGCGCGCGTCGTCGATGATGCCGCGCTCGACGTACTCGTGCCAGAGCGGTGTGCCGCGGTAGGCGCACAGCCGGTTGAAGCCGAACGTGTCGAGCTCGAGCCGGGCCGCGAAGCGGAAGCTCTCCAGGATCTCCTGCTCGCTCTCGCCCGGCGAGCCGACCAGGAAGAAGCCGTGGGCCGTGGCGATGCCGTGGCGCTTGGCCTGGCGCACGGCGGTCTCGATCTGGGCGAGCGTCTGCATCTTCTTGAGGCGGTCGAGGACCTTCTGCGAGCCCGACTCGACGCCGAAGGCCAGGAAGCCGCAGTTGGCCTGCGCCATGATCGGGAACTGGTCCACGGCCACCGAGTCGACGCGGCCTTCGCAGCCCCAGCGGAAGGCGAGCTTGCGGTCGATGATCCCCTGGCAGATCTCGTTGATGCGGCTGCGCTTCAGGAGGAAGTGGTCGTCGGTGAGGTAGATCGAGCGATAGCCACGGTCGTGCAGTTGCTGCATCTCGCCGAGCACGTGCGCGGCGGAGCGGTGGCGCCACTTGCCGTCGGCGAGCGCCGGGATGTCGCAGTAGACGCACGGGTAGGGGCAGCCCCGCGAGGTCTGCATGGTGCAGAAACGGTCGAGCGACAGCACCGCGGGCACGTCGAGCGGCATCGACTCGATGTAGTCGATGGGCAGGCTGTCACGGTCGGGGTACGGGAACGCGTCGAGGTCCCTGAGGATGGGTCGCGGCGGGTTCTCGACGACCCGGCCTCCCGAACGCCAGACGAGGCCTGCCACCCGCTCGGGTGTCTCGAGGTTGGCGAGGTAGTCGGGCAGCAGCTCCTCGCCCTCGCCGCGGCCGACGCAGTCGGCGTCGCTACAGTCCTCGACGATCTGGCGCCCGTTCATCGTCGCGAAGACGCCACCCAGGATGATCGGCGTGCGGGGAGCCGACGCCTTCAGCCGGCGCGCCATCGCGCGAGTCGCCGGATACGAGGTCGTGGACAGGAACGAGAGAGCGATCACGTCGGGCCGCTCCTCCTCGACCGCAGCCGCGATGTGCTCCTGTCTCATCCGCGGGTGGCAGGTGTCGAACATCCGGACCTCGTGGCCATGCCGGCGCACCGCGGGGCCCAGGGTCTCGATGCCGAGCGGAGGGAAGGCCATGACCTGCACGCGATCGGGCGCGAAGCGCCCCTCGCCGAGCTCCGGAGGCAGAAGCCGGTAGAAGTCCTCGTCCCGTACGTAGATCAGGAAGACCTTCATCGATCGCCTCCCGGCAGACGCAGGGTCCCGGCCCGCCCGGCCGGCCAGGGACGGAAGCCTACCGGACTCCTGGCTGTCCGCTGGGGCGTCATGTTACTCGGTCCGGGCTGCCGTTGCCGCGGGTGGTGGAGGGGAGCCTCCCAGCTTCACCGCTGCACGGTCGCAGACGCTCTTCCCAGCGTAAGCGTCAGGGCGTTGAATCGCCAGGCGTGAAGTGGGGCGGCTGCCGGCTCGTGCGACGGTAGGTCCCGTCCGCGTACACCCTTTGGCCGAAGCCACAGTCCTCGGGAGAGCCCTCCTGGGTGAGGGTCAGCTCATCCGGCCCGAACGAGAAGCGGAGGCGGCAGGGCTCGAGGAACAACTGCGTCTCATAGACCGCATCGTGGCCGGTCAGGACCACGCGCCCCGAAGCTCCGCCCTCGTGATGCCCCATGTCAACGCAGGAGAAGGCCCCGCTGGCCCAGAGCTCGAACCGTATACCCTTCCCCGCGAGCTCCTGGACCCGCACTTCGTTGATCAGTGAATCGCCCCCGCCAGACCAATAGGTTCCCGTCACTCCCTGGGCAGGGGGCAAGCGGGCCGCGCGCTCGTCGGCCTGCCGTGCGTTGTAGAGGGCCGCGGGGCTTCTGGAGTCGAGCTTGAGTGCCACGTCGGCCCACAGACGGGCCTGGAGCGGCTCGCCGCGACGCAGGGCGAGGAGGGCAAGGTTGTTGTGGGCCAGCACGAGCTCCGCCGTCTCGCCCGCGCACCACGCGAAGCGAACCTGGGCCTCGAAGGCCGCCTCGGCGGCCGCCATCTGGCCGGAACCCAGCGCACGGGTGCCGGCGACGTTGCAGGCAGGGGCATCCCGGCAGACCGGGCGCGACGGCAAATCGGTCAGCGGCGTACTGAAGAGCAAGGCGATCAGTCCCGCGCTGGCCGAGAGCATCCTGGAGGTCGATCGCTCATTGCTTCACCACGACGCCGCCCTTCATCACGAAGTGGACCTGCTCGAGGACGCGGACGTCCCGGAGGGGGTCCCCCTTGACGGCCACGATGTCGGCGTAGTGGCCGGGGGCGAGCGAACCGACGTCCTTCTCCCATCCGAGTAGCTCGGCCGCGGTGCTGGTGCCGGCGACGATCGCCTGCATCGGCGTGAGACCGGCCGCCACCAGGAGGCCGAACTCGCGTGCGTCGGTGGTGTGGGGATCGAAGATGTTGTCTGTACCGAGGACGATCCTGACCCCGGCGGCGGCCGCGCGCGCGATCGACTGTGGCATGTGCGGCCCGATGGCCATGGCCTTGGCCGCGTAGGCTCCAGTGAGGCGTCCGTCCTTGGCCATGCGAACGACGGCGTCGCCGGCCATCAGCGTCGAGACCAGGAAGGTGCGCTTCTGGGCCATGAGGCGCGCCCCCTCGTCGTCGAGCAGCGAGCCGTGCTCGATCGAGTCGACTCCCGCCCTGACTGCCGCCTTGATCCCTTCGGTCCCGTGGGCGTGGGCGGCGACCTTGCGCTCCAGCATGTGGGCGGTCTCGACGGCCGTCCTCAGCTCCTCCGCGTCGTATTGCTGCGCGCCCGCGGTGTCACCGAAGGACATGACGCCGCCGGTCGCGCAGATCTTGATCAGGTCGGCTCCATACTTGACCTGGTAGCGGATCGCGCTGCGAATCTCGTCCGGCCCGTTGGCGATCCCCTCGGCGATGCCGGGCTCATGGCCGAGCAGGTTGGGGACCCAGCCGCTCTCGTCGCAGTGGCCCCCCGTGATGCTCAGGGCGTGGGCCGCCACCTGCATGCGCGGGCCGACGATCCAGCCGCGGAGGATGGCGTTCCGCAGCGACACGTCGGTGAAATCGCGCGCTCCCACTTCCCGGATCGTGGTGTAGCCGGCCTCGAGCGTCTGACGCGCATGGAAGGCGCCGCGGAGGACGGCATCCACCGCCGTCTCACGGCCCAAGGCGTTTTCCCACCCCGGCGTGCTCACGAGGGGGTTGCTGATGTGGGTGTGGGCGTCGATGAAGCCGGGCAGCACGGTGCTGTCCGAGAGATCGAGGACCAGGGCTCCGGCCGGCGTGGCCAGCCCCACTCCCACCGCCGTGATCCGCTCGCCCTCGATGACGACGACCGCGTTGTGGAGGGGCGATGCCCCCGTGCCGTCGATCAGGACGCCGGCCTTGACCACGGTGACGGGAGCCGCGGCGGCGAGGCCCGCCGTCGCCAGGAGGACGAACGCCAAGGCGGAGAACAGGGCGACATTGTACGCCGATGGGTCATCCATCTCCCCGGACAACGTCCCTCCGCTACTCAGGGCCGATGAACACATGGCGCCGCGACTCGAACTGGTCGAAGAGGAGCGTCCCGGACGCTCCCGTCTTGATGGCGATCGCGCCCATCCGAACGAAGTCCACCGCGCGCGCATCGTCGTTCAGGAGCGTCAGCACGGAGACGGGAGAGCCGTCGATGCGGAGGGTGAAGACTCCATCGCTGGCGGCGGGAGCGCTGGAGCGGAGCCAGTCGAACTCGAGGAAGTGGGGGCCGTTCGTGATGGGGAAGAATCCGGTGTCGGCGCGGCTGCCGTCGTCCAGGCGCACGCGAGCCTCGACGCTGTAGGCTCCGCTCTGTCGCTTCAGCACCAGGGTGATCAGGCGGGTGCTCGCGTCGTCGAGCGCGATGAAGATGCGCGTGCGGAAGTGGCCGCTGGCCTCCCCGGGATCGAAGCCGTTGGGGTCGAAGTAGAAGCGGGCGCGGTAGCGGTCCTCGGAGTTGGGCGAGTCGTCCTGGACGAAGAGGCTGCCCGTGTCGTTGACGAACGCCACCAGGCCGGCGCTGGTCCCGGCCATGGCCGCTGCCCCACTGACGGTCAGGTCGAAGCCGCCGGTGGAGGCCGAGGACCAGCGGCTGAGGTCGCCCGACTCGAAGCCGTCCTCGAAGATGATGTCGCCGTAGCGCTGGCCGACGATGCCGGAACCGCTCGCGTCCTGGCCCTCGCTCGTCCAGGCGACGACGAAGTCCCCGTCGGGGCTCGCGGCGACACGCCCGAAAGATTGATAGTCGAGCGTGAAGGAGTTGACCCGGAACTCGCCTCCCTGGCGCACGCCGGAGGCGTTGAAGCGCTGGGCGAAGATGCCGGTACCGCTCCCATCCTCCACGAAGCTTGTCCAGACGACGACGAAGTTCCCGCTCCCGTCCGAGGCCACGGACGCACCCGATTGCGAGCTCGTCGTATAGGAGTTGACTTGGAACTCCCCTCCCTGGGGCGCTCCGGAGGCGTCGAAGCGCTGGCCGAAGATGCCCCCGAGGCTTCCGTCCTGGCCGTAGTCGTGCCACACCACCACGAAGTTCCCGGTGGCGTCCGAAACGACGGCCGCGAGGCCCTGGGTGTAGGTGGTGTAGGAGTTGACCTTGAACTCGCTTCCCTGGGGGACACCCGAAGCGTTGAAGCGCTGGCCGAAGATGCCGCCGCCGCCCCCATTCTGGCCGTTGCTCGTCCAGACCACGACGAAGTTCCCGCTGGCGTCCGAGGCCACGGCCGGGAATTGTTGGTAGCCCGTCGTGTAGGAGTTGACCTGGAACTCGCCACCCTGGCGCGCGCCGGAAGCGTTGAAGCGCTGGCCGAAGATGCCGTCGTTACTCCCGTCCTGGCCGGTGCTCGTCCAGACGACGACGAAGTTGCCGCTCCCGTCCAAGGTCACGGACGGCAACCTCTGATTGCCCGTCGTGTAGGTGTTGACCCGGAGCTCACTTCCCTGGGGACCGGAGGGGTTGAAGCGCTGGCCGAAGATGCCGGAACCGCTCCCATCCTGCCCGGCACTCGTCCAGACGACGACGAAGTTCCCGTTCGGATCGGAGGCGACGGCAGGACGGGACTGGATGCCCGTCGTGTAGGTGTTGATCGGGAATTCGCCTCCCAGAGCGGCACCCGACGCGTGGAAGCGCCGGCCGAAGATGCCGTCCAGGCTTCCGTCCTGGCCGGTGCTCTGCCAGACCACGACGAAGTTTCCGCTCGCGTCCGAGGCGACAACGGAATACTCCTGGGTACCGGTCGTATACGTGTTGACCAGGAACTCGCCTCCGGACGGCGCTTGGGCAAAGGCTGGCATCGCGCTTGCCCCAACGATCAACAACGCCAGCCATCCCCTCTTCATGGAGCACTCCCTCCACTACTTCGGGCTCAAGCGCAAGACGCTGCGGGCCAGCCTTCGGACCGGGCCGCGACGGGCCGAGTCTACTCCGGGCCAATGAACACGTGGCGGCGCGACTCGAATTGGTCGAAGAGGAGCGTCCCGGACGCTCCCGTCTTGAGGGCGATCGCCCCCATCCGCACGAAGTCCACCGGGTGGGCATCGTCGTTCAGCAGCGTCAACACGGAGACCGGGGCGCCGTCGATGCGGAGCGTGAAGTATCCGTCGCTGGCGGCGGGAGCGCTGGAGCGGATCCATTCGAACTCGAAGAAGTGGGGGCCGTTCGTGATGGGGAAGAACCCGGTGTCGGCTCGGCTGCCGTCGTCCAGGCGCACGCGAGCCTCTACGTTGTAGGCTCCGCTCTGCCGCTTCAGCACCAGGGTGATCAGGCGGGTGCTGGAGTCGTCGAAGGCGATGAAGATGCGGGTGCGGAAGTGGCCGCTCGCCTCCCCGGGGTCGAAGCTGTGGGGATCGAAGTAGAAGCGGGCCCGGTAGCGGTCCTCGGAGTTGGGCGAGTCGTCCTGGACGTAGAGGCTGGTCGTGTCGTTGACGAACGCCACCAGGCCAGCGCTGGTCCCGCCCATGGCCGCGGCACCGCCGACGCTCAGGTCGAAGCCGCCGGTCGATGCCGAGGACCAGCGGCTGAGGTCGCCCGACTCGAAGCCGTCCTCGAAGATCATGTCGCCGTAGCGCTGGCCGAAAACGCCGGAACCACTCCCATCCTGGCCGTTGCTGTCCCAGACCACGACGAAGTCCCCGTCCGCGTCCGAGGCCACACGAGGGAGGTCCTGATAGCCCGGGGTGAAGGTGTTGACCCTGAACTCGCCTCCCTGGCGCACGCCGGAAGCGTTGAAGCGCTGGCCGGAGATGCCGGCACCGCTCCCATCCTGCCCGGCACTCGTCCAGACGACGACGAAGTTCCCGCTCCCGTCCAAGGTCACGGACGGCCGCATTTGCGAGTTCGTCGTATAGGAGTTGACCAGGAACTCCCCTCCCTGGGGCGCTCCGGAGGCGTCGAAGCGCTGGCCGAAGATGCCGACTACGTTGCCGTCGCCGTAACTGTGCCAGACGACGACGAAGTTCCCGTTCACGTCCGAACTGACGGCCGCGTATATCTGGTTGCCCGTCGTGTAGGAGTTGACCTGGAACTCGCTTCCCTGGGGGACACCCGAAGAGTTGAAGCGCCGGCCGAAGATCCCGAAACTGCTTCCATCCTGGCCGTCACCTTGCCAGACGACGACGAAGTTCCCGCTTGCGTCCGAGGCAACGGTCGGGTGTTGTTGGATGCTCGTCGTGTAGGAGTTGACCTGGAACTCGCTTCCCTGCGGGACACCCGAAGCGTCGAAGCGCTGGCCGAAGATTCCCATGCTGCTCCCATCCTGCCCGGTACTCGTCCAGACGACGACGAAGTTCCCGCTCCCGTCCACGGTCACGGAGGGGGAATACTGGTTGCTCGTGATGTAGCTGTTGACCCTGAACTCGCTTCCCTGGAGACCGGAAGAGGTGAAGCGCTTGCCGAAGACCCCGTAGCTGCTTCCATCCTGGCCGAAGCTTCCCCAGACGACGACGAAGTTCCCGCTTGGGGCCGAGGCGACGGCAGGGAAGGACTGGAAGCTCATCGTGTAGGTGTTGATCGGGAACTCGCCTCCCACCGGGTCACCGGAAGCGTTGAAGCGCCGGCCGAAGACGCCGTTACTGCTCCCATCCTGCCCGACACTCGACCAGACGACGACGAAGGCCCCGCTCGCGTCGGAGGCGACCGCGGGATACTGCTGAGCACCCGTCGTGTACGCGTTGACCAGGAACTCGCTTCCAGACGGCGCTTGCGCAAAGGCCGGCATCGCGCTTGCCCCAACGATCAACAACACCAGCCATCCCCTCTTCATGGAGCACTCCTCCACTCAGCCGAATGGTACGTCCCGGCGCGCGCCCTGGTGACACACGAATGGTTCATGTCGTCTCGTTCCTGGCGCACGGCTTCGCACGCGCGGAGCACCCGGTTCAAATCCCCCCGGCTTCAGCCGTGCCGTCGATCGCGCCGGAGGTGGCAGAGGCGCAGGCGAAGGCCGACGCGTACCATGGCGGGATGAACCGTCACGCTGGACCACCCGCGGGCGCAACCGCACCCGCCGTCCCGGAGCCCTCGTACGCCGAGCGCGCGCGCACCCTGGCCCATCTCGGCCGCACGGGGACGCTGGCGTCGTTGTCGCGCAAGTATCCCGGGCACCCGTTCGCCTCCGTCATGCCGTATGCGCTGGACGAGCGGGGACGCCCACTCATGCTCATCAGCTCGATGGCGATGCACACCCAGAACCTGGTGGCGGACGCCCGCGCCAGCCTGCTCGTGGCCCAACCGACCGCCGGCGATCCCCTCGCGGCCGGACGCCTGACCCTCATGGGCGAGGCGCGTACCGTCCCCTTGGCCGAGATCGACGGCGCACGCGCCGCCTACCTCGCGTGGCACGCCAGCGCGAGCTACTGGGTCGACTTCGAGGATTTCGGGTTCTGGCGCCTCGAGCCCGCCGATCTCTATTTCGTCGGAGGCTTCGGGGCCATGGGCTGGGTCGACGCCGCGGACTACATGGCGGCGGAGCCGGATCCTCTCGCCGACGTTTCGGAATCGATCCTCCAGCACATGAACGAGGACCACGCCGGCGCCCTCCTCGCATATCTCCGTGGGCTCGGCGGCGAGTCCACGGGTGCCGGCGAGCCGCCCGATGAAGCCACGCTGGTGGCGGTCGACCGGCTCGGCTTCAAGGTGCGCCTCCGGACGGGCGAGCGCGTCCACGGCATGCGCGTCCCCTTCCCGCGCGAGGTCAACACGGCGGGGCAGTGCCGAGAGGCCTTCATCGAGATGTTTCGAGAGCCGCGGTGACTCGCCCGCTACCGGATGAGGCCGGTGTTCCTTGACCGCTCCAGCGCGACAGGCGTAGCCTCTCTCTACACGTGGAACCCTCAGGGTTTCCGGTTGGCCGGGCCGATCGGTCGGAGCCGCGGATCCTCGTGGCCACCGAGGACGACGCGCTGGCCGGCCGGCTGGCCGCTCTCCTCGACGAGCACCCGACCGAGGTCACCACCGAACGCCAGCAGGGCGTCCTCGACCTGCTGGATCGCCGGCCGGCCTTGCGTCTCGTCATCATCGGCGACGTCGACTCCGAAGGTCCGGCGCTTGCGTTGTTGGCGGCCCTCAAGGAGCGGCGCCAGGATCTGGCCGTGCTCGTGCTCTCCTCTCACCCCACGATCAAGCTCGCCACCGACGCCATCCGTCGCGGGGCCGAAGACTTCGTGCCGGTGCCGTACTCGGAGGACCTGCTCAAGAAGGAGGTCGAGCGGATCCTGGATGCGGCCGAGCTCCGGGATCGCGTGGAGAGCCTTCACCGCCTGGTGGCCGATACCTACGGCTTCGATCGCATCGTCAGCCACTCCTCCTGCATGCGCGCCATCTTCGAGCGCGCCCGGGCCGCGGCCCGCAGTGACACCCCCACCCTGATCGTGGGAGAGACCGGCACCGGCAAGGAGCTGGTGGCGCGGGCCATCCACGCCAACAGCCGCCGCGCCCGGAAGCCCTTCGTCCCGCTCAATTGCGCGGCCCTGCCCCGGGACCTGGTGGAGAGCGAGTTGTTCGGACATCGACGGGGAGCGTTCTCGGGTGCCCAGACCGATCACGCCGGACTCTTCGTCAGCGCCCACGGCGGCAGCTTGTTCCTGGACGAGATCAGCGACCTGCCCGCCGAGTCGCAAGCCAAGCTGCTGCGGGTGCTCCAGGACGGGGAGGTCCGGCCCATCGGAGGTCTCGACAGCCGAAAGGTGGACGTGCGGATCATCGCCGCCAGCAACCGCGCGCTGGCCGCCCTGGGAGGGGGCGGCATGCGGCAGGACCTCTTCTTCCGGCTCTCCGTCCTCGTCATCGAGTTGCCGCCACTCCGCGAGCGCGTCGACGATCTCCCGCTGCTCGTCGCCTTCTTCCTCGCCCGGATCAGGGAGCGCGGGATCGCCCGCGTGGACAGCATCGACGCGCCGGCCCTCGAGCTATTGATGGGCTACTCGTTCCCGGGGAACGTCCGTGAGCTCGAGAACATGCTCGAAGGCATCAGCATCACCCTTCCGGCGAGCCGCACCGCCATCCGGCAGGAAGACGTGCGGGGCTGGCTCCGCCACCGGGGCCAGCCGAGCGTCGCCGGCTCGCCACGGGCGGGACCGCTCCGTCTCGACGAGCTGGAGCTCTGGGCCATCCACGAGGCGCTGAGGCAGACCCAGGGCAACAAGCGCCGTGCGGCACAGTTGCTCGGCATCTCCCGGGACACGCTCTACCGCAAGCTCGAGGAGCTGGGCCGGACCGCCGATCTGTCCGACAATCGTACATAGCCTCCAACCGATAGAGTCCTAACCGGTTGGGGGCAGCGTGTCCGATTTTCGGACAGGCACGCCGTCCCTCTCATCTCCCTTCCTTCTCGTCTCAAACTCCAGCGCGCGAGCCACTTGAGGGGATCCGCGACAGTGGATCGATCGTTGCCTTCCTTCGGGTACGTCTGAACGCGCACTTGGAGGAAACCTCATGACCGTCCTATCCGATCCCCTCCGCACGGCCGCGCGCGTCGTCGTCCTGGCGATGGCCGGCAGCCTGCTGCTGGGCGCGCCGCTTGCCGAGGCGATCCCGGCCTTCGCCCGCAAGTACGCGACGAGCTGCCAGACCTGCCACACCGCGTTCCCGAAGCTCAACGCCTTCGGCACGGCCTTCCGTCTCAACGGCTACCGGATGCCGAAGGAGACGGAGGAGATGGTCAAGGAGAAACCGGTCAGCCTCGGCGCTCCCGCCTACAAGAGGCTCTGGCCGCATTCGATCTGGCCGGGCGAGGTCTCCAGCACGGTCCCCCTGGCCGTCAACGTCAAGTTCGCCGACGTGACCACCTCGTCGCTCAACGAGGACGGCACGACGACGAAGGTGAAGAACGATTTCCAGTTCCCCCAGGAGGCCAACATCTTCGGCGCGGGCACTCTGGGCGACCACTTCTCCTATTTCACCGAGGTGACCTTCGGAGTGGGCGGCGACGGCTCGGTGTCGACGGAGCTCGAGCATGCCCACATCGCCATCGACTCCCCGTTCGGCCCCGAGAACCTCTTCCACTTCAAGATCGGCAAGTTCACGCCCAACGCCGCGGATGTCTTCCAGGAGATGTTCATCACCACCGACGCCGGCATCGACTCGCTCTTCGCCTACAACCCGATCGGGCCCAGCGGAGGCACGGGCCTGGCCGAGGACCTGAGCCCGTCGCCCATCGCCTTTCCCGTGCTGGTCCAGGGCATCGAGGCCTACGGGGTGGCTGCCCATCGCCTCTTCTATGCCGCGGGCGTGGTGAACGGGATCTCCGGCAACGGCCGCTTCGACGGCAACGACGGCAAGGACCTCTACGCCCGCGTCGACTACAAGGTCGGCGGAATGGGCCTCGACGGGGACCTCGGAAGCCGGGAGGCTCCGGACAAGAACTGGCGCGACGATTCGCTGCGGCTGGGAGCCTTCGTCTACCGGGGCGATGGCCGGGGCATCGACTTCGAATCGAGCTCCGCGGAGGGCGCGGCCCTCAACATCCAGGACGACCGGTTCCTGCGCACGGGCTTCTTCGCCAGCGCGTACTGGCGCGACCTCAACGTGTTCGGAGCCTACGTGCACGGCACGGACACGCTGCGCCAGTTCGCCCCCGAATCCGCCGAGCTCTTGGACGAGACCAAGCCCGCCTACCACTCGTGGTTCGTGCAGGCCGACTACGTCTTCTATCCCTGGCTGCACGGCGCTTTCCGCTACGAGACCCTCACCCCGGGCGACCCGAGCGTGGAGAGCCTGCGCACGGGCGTGTTCAACGTCACCGGGCTCATCCGCGCCAACGTCAAGGCCAGCGTCGAGTACCAGCGCGACCTGCGCGAGGCGAAGAACTACTCGCTCAACGGAATCCTGAGATTCGCGTTCTAGGAGAACCGGGGCTCCGGCGGAGCCCCAAGGAGCCTTCATGACTCGGAGACACCTCGTCGTCGGTCCCGTCCTGGCCCTGGCCCTGGCCGGAACGGCTGCACCCGCCGTGCTCGCCGCGGAGGGCAGCATCAAGGGCACGGTCAAGGCCACCGGCCTCGCCTCGAACGCGGACGCCGTCGTCTACGTGCAGGAGGCAGCGGGGACCTTCAAGCCCGCGGCCACGCCCGCGTCGATGGACCAGCGCCAGATGCAGTTCATCCCCCACGTGCTGCCGGTGGTCGTCGGCAGCACCGTGAGGTTCCTCAACAGCGATCCCACCGCCCACAACGTGTTCTCGCCGGACTTCGAGAAGTACAACCTGGGCACCTGGCCCCAGGGCCAGTCCAAGGACCACACTTTCGCCCTCTGCACGAAGTTCCCCTGCGTCTACACCCAGCTCTGCCGCGTCCACCCGGAGATGGAGGGCTTCGTGCTCGTGCTGCAGAACCCCCATTTCGCCGTGACCGACAAGGAAGGCCATTTCGAGATCACGGGAGTGCCGCCCGGACCGTACACGGTCGGCATCTGGCACGCCAAGCTGAAGGCGGCGGCGAAGCCGGCCACGGTGGAGGCGGGGAAGGCCACACCGGTCGAGTTCACGCTGGCGCGGTGACCGGAGGACGAGCGTGACCGGCCGCACCTATCCCGTCGTCGTCCCGACGTTCCAGTACTTCCTGGACCTCGTCCCCTGTCGGACCGGCTGCCCGGTCCGGACGAACGCCGGCGCCTACGTCCGCGCCATCGCGGAGTGGGACACCGCGCGCGGCTACGCGGTGGCCCGGGCCCCCAACCCCCTGGCGTCGATCTGTGGCCGCATCTGCGCGCACCCCTGCGAGTCGAAGTGCCGGCGCGGCCTCATCGACCAGCCGATCTCGATCCGGGCCCTCAAGCGCGTGGTGACCGAGCGGCACGGGGTGGAGAACCCCAAGGGCGCGGCGCGGCTGGAGGCGCTGGGCCTGGCCGTGGAGAGGGGAGGGAAGCCGGCGCGGGTCGCGGTGGTGGGCGCCGGCCCGGCGGGCGTGAGCTGCGCCCACGACCTCGCCATGCTCGGCTACTCCGTGACCCTCTTCGACGGCGCGCCGGTGGTGGGCGGGATGCTGTACCAGGGAGTGCCCGAGTATCGCCTTCCGCGCGACCTCATCCGCGCGGAGATCGACCAGGTGCTGTCGCTCGGCGTCGAGCTGCGCCAGGAATGGCGCCTGGGCCGCGATTTCACCGTGGGCGACCTGCTGCGCAACGACTACGCCGCCGCCTTCCTGGCCATGGGCGCCGCCCGCGGACGCGAGCTCAACCTCCCGGGCCGGAGCCTGGACGGCGTCATCAACGGCGTCGACTTCCTGCTCAACGCCAACCTCGGCTATCGCGTCGCCCTGGGCGAGCGCGTGATCGTGGTGGGCGGCGGCAACGTGGCCATCGACGTGGCGCGGACGGTCCTGCGCTATGCCTCGCCCGAGACACGGGAGGCGCTGCCCGAGGGAGCGCAGCAGCTTCTACAGACCTGGGGCTATGACAACGCGTTCCTGGACGCCGCCCGCACCGCGCTACGCCTGGGCGCCCGTCACGTGCAGCTCGTCAGCCTGGAGTCCCGCCGCGAGATGCCCGCCCATCCGGACGAGGTCAGGGAGGCCGAGGAGGAGGGGATCACGCTCGTGCCGCGGCGGGGCCCCAAGGCCATCTTCGGCGACAAGGGCCGCGCCGTCGCCCTCGAAACCCTCGACGTGGCGTCGGTCTTCGACCAGACCGGCCGCTTCAACCCCACGTTCATCGCCGGCAGCGAGAAGCGGATGGAGGCGGACACGATCATCCTGGCCGTCGGCCAGCAACCCGACACCGCGGTCCTGGCCGGCGATCCCGCGATCACGATCACGCCCCGCGGCCTGGTCGCGGTGGACCCGCGGACCCTGGCCACCACCATGCCCGGCGTCTACTGCGGCGGGGACCTGGCCTTCGGTCCCCGGATCGTGATCGAGGCCGTCGCCGACGGCAAGCGGGCGGCCCTCGCCATCCACGAGCACCTGGGTGGCGGCGCGGTCCCTCGTGCCCACGGCCGTTTCCGCGCCATATCCCTCGACCGCGCCGGCGACCGCTATGACCGCATCGCCCGCCAGCCCGTGCCCAGCCTCCCCGTCGCGCGCCGCACCGGGTTCCGCGAGGTCGAGGAAGGCTACGGCGAGGCCCAGGCGCGCACCGAGGGCGCGCGCTGCCTGTGGTGCAACGTGGAGACGGTGTTCGATTCGGAGCGCTGCATCCTCTGCAGCGCCTGCGTCGAGATCTGCCCGGAGGCCTGCCTCGCCCTCGTGCCCGCGTCGCGCCTGGGCGGAACGCCCGAGCTGGACGCCCTGGCCCAGGCCCTGGGCGCGGACGCCTCCGCGGGCGCCATCGTCAAGGACGAGGAGCGCTGCATCCGCTGCGGCCTGTGCGCGCAGCGCTGCCCGACGGGCGCGATCACCATGGAGGCCCTGGAGCTGGACGAGTCTCCCCAGACCGCCCTCGGCCTCTTCCACGAGGCGATGTCCGGAGGACGGTCGTGACGGAGAAGGGCGAGCCGGGCGGCCCGAGCCGCCGGGAGTTCTTTCTCGCCGGCTGCGCCGCCGTCGGCGCCGCCACCGCGGGCTTCGGCGTGAGCACGCTGCGCTACCTCGTCCCCACCGTCCTCTACGAGCCGCCGGCCCGATTCACCGTCGGCGCGCCCGGGGACTTCCCGCCCGGCTCCGTGACGTTCCTCGAGGACCGGCGGCTGTTCGTGTTCAACGGCGCCGACGGGTTCTTCGCGATCTCGTCGATCTGCACCCACCTCGGGTGCAACGTGAAGCGCGGTGGTGCCGGCTTCGAGTGCCCCTGCCACGGCAGCCGCTTCGACGAGAACGGCCGGGTCGTCCATGGCCCGGCGCCGGCCGCCCTGGCCTGGTACGCGCTCAGCCTTTCGCCCCGCGGCGAGGTGATCGTGGACCTCGACCGCAGGGTCGGTCCGGACTTCCGGCTGAAGGCCTGACATGGGAGAGACCGCGAAGGACCGGGCGGGACGGTGGCTGGCGGCGGCGGGGCGCTCCCTCTGGCGCATCGGCTGGCCGCGCACGGACAAGGACCGGGCGGCGGTGATGATCTCGAGCCTGTTCCTGCACCTCCATCCGGCGCGGGTCAGCCGGCACAGCCTGCGGGCGAGCTACACCCTCGGCCTCGGCCTCGTCTCCCTGATCCTCTTCGGCGTGCTCACCGTGACCGGCCTGGCCCTGATGCTCTACTACTTCCCCTACCCGGCCGAGGCCTACCGCAGCATGAAGGACCTGCAGTTCGTGGTCACCTTCGGGGTGGTGCTGCGCAACATGCATCGCTGGTCGGCCCACGCGATGGTGTTCGTCGTCTTCCTGCACATGTGCCGGGTCTTCTGGACGGGGTCCTACAAGCCCCCGCGGGAGTTCAACTGGGTCGTGGGCGTGGGGCTCCTGCTGGTCACCCTCGCCCTGTCCTTCACGGGCTACCTGCTGCCCTGGGACCAGCTCGCCTTCTGGGCGATCACGGTGGGCACCAACATCGCGGCCTATGCGCCGCTGGTCGGCGATCGTCTCAAGTTCCTGCTCCTCGCCGGCCACGTGATCGGCCCCATGACCCTGCTCCGCTTCTACGTGCTGCACTGCGTGTTCCTGCCCCTGGCCGCCGCCCTCCTCGTCTCCTTCCACGTGTGGCGGGTGCGCAAGGACGGGCTGAGCGGCGCCCCCGAGGTGCCTTCGGTGGTCGAGGAGACGGCGGGCACGTTCCCCGCCTCCAGCAAGACCTACGGCCTCATGGCCCTGACCCGCCGCCCCTCGGCCTCGGTGGAGGCGCGTGACCCGCGGGACGAGGTCTTCGCGTGGCCCCATCTCCTCTATGTCGAGGTCCTCGTCTTCCTGGGGGTGGTCATCCTCCTTCACGTGGCCTCGCTCCTCTTCATGGCTCCGCTGGAGGAGATGGCGGACCCCACCCGCACGCCCAACCCGGCCAAGGCCCCCTGGTACTTCCTGGGGCTCCAGGAGCTCGTGCACTACTCGGCCTTCGTGGGCGGCGTGCTCGTGCCCACCCTGGTCGTGGTGGCGCTCGTCGCCCTGCCCTACGTGGATCGACGCCCCCACGGGGTGGGACGCTGGTTCGCGCCCGAGCGCCGGCTCGCCAACACCGTCTTCACCGTCCTGGTGGTGGTGGCCACCCTGCTCACCATCGTCGGCACCTTCTTCCGGGGCCCGAACTGGGCCTGGACCTGGCCGTGGTGAGGCCGCATGCGTGACCCGCAGACGGCGCCCCCGCGCCTGCACATGGTGTTCGCCGGTCTCGGCCTCGGCTTCCTGGCCATCTTCTCCTGGGTGTTCCTCCGCGAGCAGGGGGCGGAGTGGCGCTCCCTCCAGGCGCGCTTCCGCGGGGTCCAGACGACGGTGAAGAACCCCCACCAGCTCGCGGAAGCGGCGGGAGCACAGGGCCTGCGCCAGGTCTGGCTGGCCGACCTCGGCCGCGTCGACCGCTGCGCGACCTGCCACCTCGGGATCGACGATCCCGCGTTCGCGTCCGCGTCCGCCCCCTTCCGCACCCACCCCGGCACGTGGCTGGCCACGCATCCGGTCGAGCGCTTCGGCTGCACGGCCTGCCACGACGGCCAGGGAGAGGCCACCGACTACGAGCATGCCGCGCACCAGCCGATCCCCCACGTCGAGCGTGCCATGCGCCCCCTCGAGACCATCGAGGCGAACTGCGGGAGCTGCCACCGGTCGCTCGATCCGCCCGACGCGCCACGGCTCGCCGCCGGCCGCCGGCTCATCGTCGAGTCGGGTTGCGTGAGCTGCCACGACATCCCGGGTTTCGAGAGGATGCGGTTCCGCGGGCCGGCCCTCGACAGCCTGGGCTACAAGGTGCGCGCGGAGTGGGTACAGGCCTGGCTGAAGGACCCGAAGGCGTACCTGCCGAGCTCTCGCATGGGCAATTTCAGGCTGAGCCAGGCCGAGATCACCGCCCTCCAGGCGCTGCTCCTCTCCCAGAAGGCCCAGGCCCCGCTCGACGCCGCCGTGGACTGGAAGAAGGCGGACACCGTGGCCGGCCGCGCGCTCTTCGGCGAGCTGCGCTGCGTGAGCTGCCACGCCGTGGGGGGGCGGGGCGGGACCATGGGCCCCGAGCTGACCCGCATCGGCGACAAGGTGAGGCGCGAGTGGCTCTTCAGCTTCCTGAAGGACCCGCACCGGGAGCAGCCGGACACCGCGATGCTCCAGTACCGGCTGAAGGACGAGGAGGTGCGCGACCTGACCGCGTTCCTCCTCGACGAGTACAAGACGGGCGGCGCGGAGGCGGAAACGGTGCCCGCCTCCTACCAGGACCCGCGCGCGGTGCAGGACGGCCAGACCGTCTTCGTCCGCCATGGCTGTTACGGCTGTCACCGGCTGGCCGGCCTCTCCGAGACGGGCAAGATCGGCCCCAGCCTGGCCGGGGTGGCCGACCGCGACCCCGACCAGCTTCCCTACGGCCGCAACGTGGTCCGCCGGACCACCGACAACTACATCTTCCTGAAGCTCCTCCTGCCCGACGCGCTGGGGACGCCCTCGCTCATGCCCACCCTCGGCTTCACGCCCGTCCAGGCGGCGACGATCACGGTCGCACTGGCCGGCCTGCGCAAGGCCGACCTGCCCGCCTCGCGCGTGGTGAAGGTCACCCCGCCCGATCCCTATCGGCCGCAGGGTCGCTTCGGCGAGATCGCGACTCGCTATCGGTGCCTGAGCTGCCACCGCATCGGGGGTACGGGCGGCGACTTGTCCACCGTGCCCCTCGACCGCATCGGCAGCCAGCTCCAGTCCGACTACCTCGTGCGGTATCTCCTCAACCCCGGCGCGGTGCGGGTCAGCGTCGAGGCGCGGATGCCCGTGTTCCACATGCCCCCGGAGGAAGCCCGGACGATCGCCGACTACGCGGCGGCCACCTTCCTCGACGACGACCTCGATCGCTACGACGCTCGCTTCACTCCGGCCGAGGCCCGGCGGGGCGAGCAGCTCTACCGGCAGCTCGGCTGCGTCGGGTGCCATCAGATGGACATGCAGGGCGGCTACGTGGGCCCGGACCTGTCGAACACGGGAACACGCTTGAGGCCCGGATGGACGGCGGCCTGGCTCACGGCGCCTGAACGCTACAAGCCAGGGACGCTGCAGCCCGACTACGGTCTCACCGCCGCTGACGCGCGGGCGCTGACCGCCTACCTGACCACGCTCGGCGCCCACGGCGCCGCGCCCCCGGCCGGCGGCCCGGCGGGAGGCCAGTGATGATCCGGCGATGCGTCGTCGGCCTGTTGGTGGTGGCCGTCGCGGGCTGTCGCCGCGCGGCGCCCGCGCCACCGGCCGACCCCATGATCGAGGCGATCCGGGCCGAGGAGCAGGCGGCAGGCCTGACCTACGCTCAGGCCCAGGGCAAACACCTCTTCGACCACTACTGCGCGACCTGCCACGGGGAGGGTGGGGCGGGCGACGGGCAGAACGCCTCGAACCTCAGCCCGCCCCCGCCGGACCTGACCGCGTCGAAGAGCCTGGCCGACGCCGCCTACACGCGGCGCGTGATCGTCGAGGGAAGCGCGGCGGTGGGGCGTTCGCCCCTCTCGCCGCCCTGGGGCCGCTCCCTGAGCCGACAGCAGATCGAGTACCTGACCGTCTACTGCCAGGCGCTCAAGAAGAAGAGCGCGCCCAGCCCTCGGCCCCCTTCCCCCTGAACGCGTGCTCGGCGCGCTCCACGCCGAAGTTGGACGTCTCGATGCTTACGGTTCTATCTCTCCCAGGTTCGCCGACTTCAGCTCCTGGTTCAGTCCCGCGACTCCCGACTGCGTCACCTGCCGATAGGCGGCGCGCGCGTCGGACAGATGCTGCTGGAAGAGTTGGTTCACGGCCTTCTGCGATTCCGTCGGCGGCAGGTCCGCCCCTCCCTCGGCAAGCTGGGCCATCAGGTTGCTCATCTTCTCGTACAGCCCCATGGGATGGCGGAAGGAGTCCTCGACCCTGCCCGTGAGGTAGACGTCCACCAGCTTGCTCTCGGCCGCGATGGCCTTCTCCTCGAGGTCGCTGACCGCCTTCGAGGCCTCGGCCGCTTGATCGTCGGCAAGCTGCCGCCGCCGCTCCGCGAGCTGCAGGCGAATCCACTCGAGGCGGTTGATCATCCCGGCCGCCTCGTTGAGCTGCTTCACCATGCCGCGGAGGAACTCGGCCTGGGTCTGCAGGTCCTGCTCGCTGCCGAGTGAGCCGGGGTCCCGCAGGACCTCCAGCGGCTGGGTCAACGACTTCCCATCGACGGTCAGCCTCACCGTGTACTTGCCCGGGGCGACGCGCGGGGCGGCGATGGACGGGCTCCACCAGGTCAGGCGCCGATAGCCCTTGGGGCCGTTCCGGACCCAGGGCTCTCCCGGAGGGCTCACGCGCATGCGCACCGGGGTCAGCGGATCGGTGCGGAGGTCCCACCAGACCCGGTTCCAACCGGCCACCCCCTTGATCTCCGGCCCCGTCAGCTTCTTGTCGAGCGCCTTTTCCGCCTCGTCCTCGACGTCGCCGGCCTTGGCTTCGACCTGCTTCATCGTGCGCAGCACCTCGTCGCCCGGACCGAGGATCGCGATCTCCAGTTGCTTGGGCGCCGTCTTCAGGTTGAAGGTGACGTCGGCGCCGTAGGGCGGATTCTCCCCGACCACGGCGCTGTTGGCGTCGCGGGAGCGCGGGTCCTGCCTGGTGCGATAGCGGTAGGCCGGACGAGGGGGGAACAAGTAGGCGTCGGCACCCTGCGTCTGCTCCCAGGCGCGCAGCGGCGTGAGGTCGTCGAGGATCCACAAGCCGCGCCCATAGCTCGCGATCACGAGGTCGTGGAAGTGCGGCTGCACCTCCATCCAGTAGATCGGAGCCGGGGGCAGGTTGCCGCGCAACCGTGTCCACTTGCCGCCATCGTCCCAGGACACGTAGAGGGCGTTGTCGGTGCCGAGGTACAACAGGCCTTTCCGTGCCGGGTCCTCGCGCACGCAGTGGGCGAAGCTGGAGACCGACCTGGGCACGGAGGCGCTGATGAGCCTCCAGGTCTGCCCGAAGTCCGTGGTCTTGTACACGTAGGGGTCGTAGTTGCCGACCTGCTGCAGGTCCACGCTGATGTAGGCGGTGCCCGCGTCGAAGTGCGAGGGCTCGATGTTGGACACCGTTCCCCAGGGGGGCAGGTTGGGAATGCCCTTGGTCACGTTCGTCCAGCTCTCTCCGCCGTTGCGAGTCACTTGCACCTGTCCGTCATTGGTTCCCGCCCAGATCGTGCCCTTCTGCGCCGGCGACTCGGCGATGGAGAACAGCGTCGCGCCGTCCCAGGTCATCAGGTTGTCCGCGGCCATGCCGGCGTTGCTCTGCTGGTGCGACTTGTCGTTGAGCGTGAGGTCGGGACTGATCTCCTTCCAGGTCTGGCCGCCGTCGGTGGTCCGGTGCACGTACTGGCTGCCGACGTAGATGGTGTTGTGGTCGTGCGGCGAGATGTGGATGGGGAAGGTCCAGTGGAAGCGGAGCTTCACGTCCGCCGGCGCCCACCCGTAGGCGGGATCCGGCCACACCATCACGCTCCGCGACTGTCCGGTGCGCAGGTCGGTGCGATCGAGCTGGCCGTCGTAGCAGCCCGCCCAGGTGATGTTGTGGTCCTGGGGGTCGGGAATGTCGAAGCCGTCCTCGCAGCCTCCCGCGGAGCGCCAATCGCCGGCCGCGATGCCCGCCTCCGTGCCTTCGAGGTTGTTGCTGGGTCCCGTGTAGGAAGGACCGTCCTGCAGGTTGCCGTAGACCCGGTACGGAACCTGGTCGTCCACGGCGACGTGATACATCTGCGCGATGGGCAGCACCGCCTGGAACCAGGTCTTCGCGCCGTCGAGGCTGATCGATCCGCCGCCGTCGCTGGCCACCAGTACCCGTTTCGGGTCCATGGGATCGATCCAGACGTCGTGGCAGTCGCCGAACGGCTCGGGCAAGGGGCTGGCGACGGTCTCCCCGCCGTCGCGCGAGACGCTGTAGGTCACCGACATGAAGTGAAGCAGGTCGGCGTTGTCGGGCGCGACCCCGAAGCGCGTGTAGTAGGGAGCGCGCTCGGCCAGGATGTGCGAGCGGTTCACCGCCTTCCAGGCCTTGCCGCCGTCGTCGGAGCGGTACAGCACGGGCGTCGCCTGCTCGATGAGGGCGTACACGCGGCTGGAATCGCTGGGCGCGACCTGGACCGCGGTCTTGCCGACGACCTCGTCCTTTCCGGGCAACCCGTCGCCCGCCAGCTTCTCCCAGGTCTGGCCGGCGTCGTGGGTGACGTACACCCCTCCGCCCGGCCCGCCGCTCCCGTTCCTCCAGGTCTTGATGTCGATCTGCCACAGGCCCGCGAACAGGGTGCTCGGATCGTGCGCGTCCATCGACAGCTCGGAGCAGCCCGTGTTCTCGTTCACGAAGAGCGCCGCGCTCCAGGTCTTGCCGCCGTCCGTGGTCTTGAAGACGCCGCGCTCCTTCTGCGGCCGATAGGCCTGCCCGACCGCGCAGGCATAGACGACGTCGGGATTGCGGGGATCGACGATCACGCGGGCGATGTGGCCGGTGGCTTCGAGCCCCATGCGCTTCCAGGTCTTGCCCGCGTTCACGGACTTGTAGATGCCGTCGCCCATGGCGTGATCGGGCCGGATCAGCCACGGCTCGCCCGTGCCCGCCCACACGACGCTCGGGTTGCTCGGAGCGATGGCGAGAGAGCCGATGGAGGAGACGTCCTGGTCGTCGAAGACGGGCGTCCACTTCACCCCGCCATTGGTGGTCTTGAAGATTCCGCCCGACGCCGCGCCGATGTAGACGACGAGCGGATTCCCCGGCTCGCCAACGATCGCCGAGGCCCGGTTGCCGACGGGGCCGAGGTGACGGAAATGAAGGCTCTTGAGCGGGTCAGCGGGGGCGGACGCGATTTCTGCTCTCAGCCACGGAGACCAGGAGAGCGTGACCGCGATCAGGCTCGGCACCGCGACGCGCAGCGTCGTACGCATGTGTTCCCCTCCCGCCAGGTCGAAGGCTGGGCATGTTACTCCAGCGGCGGCGAAGAGTGCCGGCGCTACTCGGGGCCGATGAAGACGTGGCGCCGCGACTCGAACTGGTCGAAGAGGAGGGTGCCGGTCGCTCCCGTCTTGATGGCGATCGCCCCCATCCGCACGAAGCCCACGGCCCGGGCATCGTCGTTCAGCAGGGTCAACACGGAGACGGCGGTGCCGTCGATGCGGAGGGTGAAGTATCCGTCGCTGGCGCCGGGGGCGCTGGAGCGGATCCAGTCGAACTCGAGGAAGTGGGGGCCGTCCGTGATGGGGAAGAAGCCGGTGTCGGCCCGGCTGCCGTCGTTCAGGCGTACGCGAGCCTCCACGCTGTAGGCTCCGGTCTGCCGCTTCAGGACCAGCGTGATCAGGCGGGTGCTGGAGTCGTCGAACGCGATGAAGATGCGCGTGCGGAAGTGGCCGCCGGTCTCCCCGGGATCGAAGCCGTTGGGGTCGAAGTAGAAGCGGGCGCGGTAGCGGTCCTCCGCGTCGGGCGTGTCGTCCTGGACGAAGAGGCTGCCCGTGTCGTTGACGAACGCCTGCAGGCCGGCGCTGGTCCCCCCCATGGCCGCGGCGCCGCCGACGC
This sequence comes from Vicinamibacteria bacterium, assembly GCA_041481445.1. Classification (GTDB taxonomy): domain Bacteria; phylum Acidobacteriota; class Vicinamibacteria; order Fen-336; family Fen-336; genus AA29. The sequence continues at coordinate 2,253 of JBGPBV010000072.1, read as the reverse complement.
TGAGGTCGAAGCCGCCGGTGGAGGCGGAGGACCAGCGGCTGAGGTCGCCCGACTCGAACCCGTCCTCGAAGATGAGGTCGCCGTAGCGCTGGCCGAAGACGCCATACGAGCTCCCATCCTGTAGGTTGCTGCTCCAGACGACGACGAAGTCCCCGTCGGGGCTCGAGGCGACGCGCCCGAGGGTTTGATAGCCCACCGTGAAGGAGTTGACCCGGAACTCGCCTCCCTGGCGCACGCCGGACGCGTTGAAGTGCTGGCCGAAGATGCCGGAACCGTAGTCGCCGTCGTCCTGGGTAAAGCTCGTCCAGACGACGACGAAGCGCCCGTCCTCGTCCGAGGCCACCGACGGTCGCAATTGCTTGTTCGTCGTGTACGTGTTGACCAGGAATTCCGGCCCCTGGGGCGCTCCGAAGGCGTCGAAGCGCCGGGCGAAGATGCCGGCGGAGCTTCCCTCCTGGAAGTAGTCCTCCCACACCACGACGAAGTTCCCGCTCGCGTCCGTGCTGACGGCGGGGTCGAGCTGGCCGCCCGTCGTGGAGGAGTTGACCGGGAACTCGCTGCCGTTGGGGACGCCGGAGGCGTCGAAGCGCTGCCCGAAGATGCCCGAGCTGCTCCCATCCTGGCCGAAACTTCTCCAGACGACCACGAAGCTGCCGCTGGGGTCCGCGGCCACCGCGGGCAGATCCTGGACGCCCGTCGTGTAGGAGTTGACCTGGAACTCGTTGCCCTGGCGCACGCCGGACGCGTCGAAGCGCTGGCCGAAGACGCCGCCAAGGTAGTCGCCGTAGTCCTGGCCGAGGCTCGTCCAGACGACGACGAAATCCCCGTTCCCGGCCGCGGCCACGGACGCCTGATACTGATCGCCCGTCGTGAAGGAGTTGACGATGAACTCCGGTCCTTGCGGGACGCCGGAGGCGCTGAAACGCTGGCCGAAGATGCCGCCGATGCTCCCGTCCTGCGCGAGGCTCTGCCAGACCGCCACGAAGTTCCCGCTCGGGTCGGAGGCGACGCTGGGGCGGCTCTGGAAGGACGTCGTGTAGGTGTTGACCCGGAACTCGCTGCCCTGGCGCACACCGGAAGCGAGGAAGCGCTGGCCGAAGACGCCGTCATTGCCCCCGTCCTGGCCGAGCGCGCTCTGCCAGACCACGACGAAGTTCCCGCTCGCGTCCAGAGCGACGGCAGGATACCGCTGAGCGTTCGTCACGTAGGTGTTGACCTGGAACTCGCTTCCGGCGGGCGCTTGCGCAAAGGCGGGTAGCGAGATGGCCTCGAGGAACAACGCGACCAGCCACGCCCTCTGCATGAGCACCCCCCTCTCCAAGCGTTCCGTCGGGTCAGCCCGAATGATACGTTAGTGCCCCTGCCGAAAGCGGAACAGCGAGGAGATCCGATGAGAAAGCTCGTCCTGGGCGTCCTTTCGCTGGCCCTCGCCGTCGTGGCCCCCGTTCCGACGGTATGCGCCTGGAACGGGAAGGGCCACATGGTCGTCGCCTACATCGCGTACCAGCACCTCGATTCGCCCGTGAAGAGGGAAGTGCGGCGGCTACTCCAACTGAATCCGAAGTACGACAGCTGGGTCCAGGGAGTCGCCCCGGATCAGCGCGCGTTGGTCGCCTTCATGAATGCCGCGAACTGGCCGGACTTCATCAAGAGCGCGGACGGATACGTCACGGACGGCGAGCCCGACAGTGGCGGCAACCGTCCGACGCCCCACGAACCGGAGGCCGCGCGCAACATCGGATACCTCGACAACTATCGCCACAAGTACTGGCACTTCGTGGACCAGCCCTTCACGCGAGACGACACGCCGCTCGAGGACGCGCCCGTGCCGAATGCCGAGACCGAGATCGTGCTGCTGCGGACGGCGCTCGGATCAGAGGCGAGCAACGTTCGCTCCTACGACCTGGTCTGGCTCCTACACCTGGTGGGCGACGTTCATCAGCCACTCCACGCGGCGGCGCGCTACACGAAGAGCCACACGCACGGCGACTCGGGTGGCAATCTCGTCCCGCTCTGCGAGAAGCCCTGCACGGACCAGCTCCACGGTTTCTGGGACTCCATCCTGGGCCCGGAGGACCTCAGCGCGGCGATGGCGCTGGGGAAGGAGCTCGACGACCGCCCGGTCCCCGCCGGGGCAGGGTCGACGGACGTGCATTCCTGGATTGGCGAGAGCTTCGAGCTGGCCAAGAGCGACGTGTACCAGCCGCCGATCTCGACGGACGAGCCGGGCAGTCCCATCGGCAAGCCGACGAG
>JBGPBV010000071.1:0-30634 GCA_041481445.1 Vicinamibacteria bacterium | reverse complement strand
GACCCACTCGTGGGGATCCTGGAGGAGGGCCCGGACGGCGGCATCGGCGTTGACGCACGTCTCCAAGCCGAGCAGCGGCTCGCCCAACTGCTTCATCTTTCCCGGCAACGGCACGTGCGCGCGCTCCTCGAACGCGTTGCTGACGAGGTAGAGCAGCGACTTGTGGTAGATGCCGCCGCAGTTGTCCTCGCACTCGGTATCGTCGGTGAGCGTGAAGAGGGCGAATCGGCGGATCGCGCCCGCCGCGATGGCCGGCGCGTAGCACTCCTTGAAGACCTTCATCGTGCACGCGGGCGCCCACAGCGTGCAGGACTCGATGGTGAGCCCGGGACCACTGCCGGTCTTCGCCCCGCGCAGCTCCTTTCCCGTGAGCTTCTGCACGGGCAGGGCGTGGAAGATGCTGCCCGCGCTATGCCCGACGACATGGATCTCCACGCCCGACCTCGCCAGGTCGGCGATGTATTGCGCGGCCTCGGTGAAGCCGCCCGTGGGCGAGGTGGCGGCGAAGGCGTTCTGCTTCATCTGGTCCCAGATCGCCTTGCCGCCGGCCAGGCGGGCGACCTGCTCGAGCCCGTCGTCGAGGCGGTCGAGCAGGAAGTCCTTGGCCTCGCTGACGACCCCTTCCGGCCGGCGCTGGCGGATGGCGTCCTTGAGGATGTTCGTGACGGTCGACCAGAGGTCGGTCTTCCAGATGAAGCTCACCGGATAGATCTCGGCCGCGAGCATCGTCTCGCGGTAATCGGCGATCCGCTGGGCGGCCGACTGCTCGCTGACCAGCCCGCCGTGGGCGTAGAGGAGGAGCCGCTTGCGCTTCCAGGTCTTCGTGATTCGGGGGAAGTCCGACGTGAAGATCTCCTTGACGTGCTCGGGCGTGGTTCCGAAGGGGCCGGCCGTGCGGAGCTGCCCGTCGTTGCCCAGCGAGATGATGTGGGGCCGCAGGTCGGCCTGGCTCAGCGCCTCCGTGCGGCCGGCCAGCTCGGAGCGCGCGATGGCCCGGCTCTGGTCGTCGCGCAGCACGATGGGGACACCCAGGCGCGCCACCCAGACGTCGGTCCCGTTCTGGAGCCAGTCGTCGTACGAGATGTGCCCGTACCCCTCGAGTCCCCAGCCCCGCCCCCAGGAGTTCTGGATCCACAGGCCGGTCTCGTCGTAGCCGACGATCGCGAAGGCGTGGCCGCCCTCGATCGTGTCGTCCATCTGGACCGCCCCCGTCTTCCTGTCGACGCGGCTCCAGCCGGAATGGACCTGGGCGGTGGCGTAGAGGACGCCGGCCTCGGTGATGGCGGTATGCATGGCCACGAGGTCGCGGTGATTGACCCGGGCGTACGCGCCGAGCGGCCGCCGGGTCGCGTCGCGGGCCCGCACCTCGGTGAACGGCTCGGCCTCCTTCCCTTCGTCCGCCAGGCGGTACGGCCAGTGGGTCTCGGCGCAGACGCCGTGCTTCTGCCACCCCTTCATCGCGCCCCGCGCGCTCGAGCCCGAGTACTGGGTTCCTGGCCATTCGTCGTAGCGCCGCGCCATCTCGTAGAGCATGCGCGGGCTCACCTTCCGCGGATCGCGGTCCACCTTGCGGCAGCGCAACAGGTAGTTCGCCACCGTGGCCAGGCCGAAGCCGGTGCAGGACCCCTGCTGACCCTGGTCCAGGACGGGCACTCCCACCTTGCGGTAGGCGGCGAGGGGCCGGCGCACCGGGACCTCGACCAGCGTGGGCACGTACATGATGTCGCGGAAGTCGATGGGGTCTGGACGCGCGTTCAACACCCGATCGGACGCGACGGTCTTCTTGGCCTTGGCTGCGGGCATGTTCCTGCTCCTTCTCGTGTGGCGTACCGAGCGGCAAATATACGCAATAGGTCAAGTGGAACGAACGATCCAATGCGTCCGGGACGTGGACCCGGGTAACCTCGTGTCGTCTCGCCGTCCGGACGAGGGAGGGACAAGATGAAGCGAGCGGCCGTCCTCCCCTTCGTGCTGCTTCCGATCCTGGGCGCCCTGTCCACGGCCCCGCCCGCGGGAGCCACTCCCCCGATCCAGCGACACGCGCGCGCGGCCGGCTATCCGGCGAGCGACTGCACGTATTGCCATGCCTTCACGATGGACCACATGAGGCAGAAGGCGATCGAGATGAAGATCGCGCCCATGAACTGCTACGCCTGCCACGGCAACCGCCTGCCCAAGTCCGGCAAGGCGCTGTTCAACCCGCGCGGGCAGTGGCTGGTCGACCAGAAGCACGCGCGCCAGGCGAGCGACGTCGACGTGGCCTGGCTGAAGGACTACGTGCCGGCCTCGCCCCCCGCGACGGCCAAGCGATAGTCGCGACGCGGCGTCGGAAGGGCCGGGCTCAGAACTTCAGCTCGATGCGGAGGATGTGCCCTTCGGTGGTGCCGGCGTTCTGGACGGTGTGGATGACGGCCTCGTTCCAGGCGAACGTGCCCGCCGTGCGGTGATGGACCTCCGTGGCCGCTCCGTCCGGCGTCACCTTGGCCTCCCAGTCGGTGAAGTACACGCTCAGGCCGTGCGGGTGGCGATGGCGGGGCTCGACCTTGCCCGGCGGGAGGTGGACGTCGAGGACGCGCACGAACGCGTTGTCGAGGGCGAGCCGATGCGTGTCCCCGGCCACGCGCACGGGATCGAGGGGATCGTCGCCCGGCGAGAGCGCGGCGCGGGCGGCCCGGGCCGCGATCACTACCGCGATCAGGGCCAGGGCGGAGAGGACCTTCTTCTTCACTTTCCCTCCTGGGGCGGCTCCACCTCCAGGAGGCCGAACTGGAGGAGATGGTGCGCGCAGTGCTTGAAGTGCGTTCGTGACCACTCGGCCAGGCCGATGGGGCCGAAGATCGGATGGGTGTGGACGGCGTCGGGGCGGGTGCGGACGTGATGGAAGAACCGGTCGACCGCGGAGACGAGGGCGGCACGGGACTCGTCCAGGGAACGGAAGCGCAAGGCGGGCAGGCCGTCCCGCAACACCGGGTTCATGAACTCGTGCGGGGTCGGACGGTTGTTGTGCAGGAACGGCCTCAGCACCTCGCGCTTCGCCGCCGGGACGAGACAAGGGACCTCGATCTCCCCGGTGGAGCACTCGAACGCCCACACCAGGTGCTCGACCATCTCCTGCGCGGTCATCCGCCCCCAGCGCGCCGGGTCCTCGGGCCGCAGGGTGTCGAGGGCGCCCTTGAAGGAGGCGCGCAGGAACGTGTCGCGCAGCGCCTCGTCGTTGACGTCGAAGCGGACCTTGAGCACGGCCGGACCCGCTAGCTCAGGCGGACGCTGACGAGCTTGCTGACCCCGGGCTCCTCCATGGTGACCCCGTAGAGCTGGTCCGCGATCTCCATCGTCTTGCGCGAGTGGGTGATGAGCACGAACTGGGTCTGCTCCTTGAGGCCCTCGAGCATCCGCACGAAGCGCCCGATGTTCGCGTCGTCGAGAGGGGCGTCCACCTCGTCGAGGATGCAGAAGGGCGAGGGCTTGTACTGGAAGATCGCGAACAGGAGCGAGATCGCGGTGAGGGCCTTCTCGCCGCCCGAGAGCAGCATCACGTTCTGGAGGCGCTTGCCCGGCGGCTGGGCCATGACGTCGATGCCGCTCTCGAGCAGATCCTCCTCGTCGATGAGGGCGAGGCCGGCCGTCCCACCCCCGAAGAGCTGCCGGAAGATCTCGCCGAAGTGCTGGTTGATGACCTGGAAGGCCTCCTGGAACCGCTCGCGCGAGGCCTTGTCGATCTTCTTGATGGCCTGGTCCAGCTCCGCGATCGAGTCGAGCAGGTCCTGGCGCTGGGCGGTCAGGAACTGCGAGCGCTCCTCCAGCTCCTGGGACTGCTCGACGGCGAGCACGTTCACCGGGCCCATGCGGTCGAGGCGCTCGCGCATCTCCTGGACCTGCGCCTCCAGGCCCGGGAGGTCCTGGGCCCGGTCCTCGTCCGTGATGAGGGCCGCCGCCTCCGCCGCCATCATGCCGACGGCCTGGTGGCACTCGCGCCCGAGGTGGTCGAGATCGGATCCGGTGCGGGCCTGCGCGACCTCCAGCTCGCCCAGGGCGTCCTTGAGCATGTCGCGCTCGCGCCGGCGCTCCTTGAGCCCGGCCTCGCGTCCTTCCAGCTCGTTGCGGAGGTCGCGCACCCGGTCCTCCGCCACCGCCGCCTCCGCGCTCACGCGGTCGCGGGCGGCGAGCGCCTCCGCGAGCAGCCTCTCCGCCTCCGCCATCTCCGCCCGCAGCTCGAGGCCGCGGGCGTCCATCTCCGCCGCCCGCTGCCCGGCGGCGGCGATGCGCTCCTGGAGCTCGCGGTGGTCCTGCTCGAGCCGCCGGCACTCCGCCTCCGTGGCCGCCGCGCGCTCGCGCAGCGCGGCCACCGCGCTCCGCGCCTCCGAGAGGCGGGCCTGGGCCGCCTCCGTGGCCGCGCGCGCCTGGGCCACGGCCACGCCCAGCCCGGCCAGGGCCCGGCTGCCCTCGTCGCGGTCGCGCTCGGCCGTGGCCAGGGCCTGCTCGATCTCGGCCAGGCGGACGGCGGCCGCGCCCTTCTCCTGCTCGGCCTGGCCACGCTCGGCGTCGAGGACGGCCGCCTTCCGCTGGAGCCGCGCCATCTCGTCTTCCGCGGACGCGAGGTCGTGCCGCAGGGCCACGAGGTCCTTCTCCGCGGCGTGGATCCGCTCCTCGAGCGCCCGCACCTCCGCGAAGGCGGCCTCCGCGCGCCCGCCCGCCTCCTGGCCGCGCTCGCGCGCCTCGCGCAGCAGCCGGTCGACCTCCTCCTGGCGGACGGAGATCTCGCGCACCTCGCGGCGCGGGGCCAGCAGCCCCTTGACGCCGCGCCCGCCCTCCACGATCGAGCCGCGCAGGATCTCGCCCGCGAGCGTCACGCAGGGGACGGGCCCCTGCCGGGAGACGAGCGCGAGCGCGTCCTCCAGCGTGTCCACCACCAGCGCCTCCGGCAGGGCGGCGCGGATGGCGGCGGCGTAGGGGCCGCTCACGCGGTAGACGTCGCCGAGCAGCCCGCGGGCCCGCGGCTCCTGGCTGGCCGCGTCGCGCAGGGACGCGCAGTCGGCCCGGGTGCGCGCGGAGGCGATGGGGAGGAAGGCGCCGCGGCCCGCCCCCGACTCCTGCAGGTAGCGGATCCCGCGCAGGGCGTGGGTGGCGTCGGGGGTGATCACGGCCTGGAGGCGGTCGCCGAGGAAGGCCTCGACCGCGCGCTCGAACTGCGAGTCCGTCTCGACCGCGTCCGCCACCACGCCCAGGACCTCGATCCCTTCCGGCCCCCCCAGCACCGCCCGCACGCCCTCGTCGAACGCGGAGTGCGTGGCCACCATCTCCTCGAGCGACGCCCGCCGGCCGGCCAGGCTGTCCCGCTCGCTCTGGTGCGTCTCCGCTTCGCGGGTGGCCAGGTCCGCCTCCGACCGCGCGGCGGCCCCGCGGGCGGCCGCCTCCTCGCGCGCCCGCCCCAGCTCCTCGCGCAGCGCTTCGGCGGCGCCCGCGCGCTCCCGCGCGGAGGCGCGCAGCCCCTCGACCCGCCCGCGGTCGCGCTCGAGCTCTTCCGTCTCCGCGGCCAGCTTGAGCAGGTCCGCGGACGCGCGCGAGGCGTTGCCGCGCACCGACTCGCCGGCGTTCTGGAGGGCGGCCATGCGCCCCATGAGGTCCACCTGGGCGTTGCGGCCCGCCTCCTGCTGCGCCTCCGCGTCGGCCTGGCCGGAGGCGGAATCCGCCTGGGCCGTCTCCGCCGTGCGCGCCTCGTCCTCGGCCGCCGCCCGCTCGATGCGCAGGCGCGCCTCGTCCGACCGGCGCTCGTCGAGGTGGTCGGCCAGGGGGCCCACGCGCGAGAGCAGCTCCTCCGCCTCCGCCCGCGCCTGTGACGCGCGCGCGTCCGTCTCCGCGATCTGCTCGCGGCAATAGCCGCTCCGGCCCTGGTGGCGGTCCACGGCCAGGGTCAGCTCGCCCAGGCGAGCGCGGACCTCTTCCAAGCGTGCCTCGTCCTCGTAGAGCGCGGTCCGGCGCACCTCCATCTGCGCCTCTTCCGACGAGAGCGCGATGGCCGCCGCCTCCTCGCGCTGGCGCTCGGCGGCCAGCCGCTCCGCGAGCACGTCCGACTGCGCGCGCAGGTCGAGGAAGCGCCGCCCGTAGAGGACGCGCTCGACCCCCTGCATCTCCTCGCGCACCGCGCGGTACCGCCGCGCCTTGCTCGCCTGCCGCCGCAGCGAGTCGAGCTGCTTCTCGACCTCGTGGACGATGTCGTTCACGCGGAGCAGGTTCTGCTGCGTGGCCTCCAGCTTGAGCTGGGTCTGGCGCCGGCGCGCCTTGTACTTCGTGATGCCGGCCGCCTCCTCGATGAGGGCGCGGCGGTCGGCGGGCTTGCTCGAGAGGATGAGGCCGATCTTGCCCTGCTCGATGATCGAGTAGGCCTTGGACCCGAGGCCGGTGTCCATGAACAGCTCGTGGATGTCGCGCAGGCGGCAGACCTGCCCGTTCATCAGGTACTCGCTGTCGCCGTTGCGGTAGAGGCGCCGCGTGACCACGCACTCCGGCGATCCGTCCGGGCTGTTGCCGTTGAGGCCGCTGACCTTGAGGTTGACCTCGGCCATTCCGGTCGGCTGGCGGGACTGGCTGCCGTTGAAGATCACGTCCTCCATCGACGCCCCGCGGAGGCTCTTCGCGCTCTGCTCTCCGAGCACCCAGGAGATCGCGTCGGAGATGTTGCTCTTCCCGCAGCCGTTGGGTCCGACGATGCCGGTCACGCCCCCCTGGAAGGACAGTTCCTGCTTGTCGCAGAAGGACTTGAAGCCGACGATCTCGACACGGTCAAGGCGCATGAGGACCAACCCCTAGATCTTGTGAGCCGCCGGGGACTCTAACACAAGGGATTGAGGAGAGTCGAGATGTTTGAGGCATTCCACCTCGACGGGGACGCCATTGAGAACGGCGGTGCCGCAGAGCGTGTCCACGGCGTGCTCGTCGCTGACGTCGTTGAAGCTGGCGCCGGGCCTCTCGGAGGCGACGCGCAGGCGGACCCCCGGCCGGTGGTGGCCCCAACCGTGGGGGAGGCTCACCACTCCCGGCCGCATCTGGTCGGTCACGCTCAGCGTGGCCTCCACCGTCCCCGCCCGCGAGCGCAGCCGGACTCGCTCGCCGTCGGCGAGGCCGCGCGCGCCGGCGTCCGCCGGGTTCATGAGCAGCACGCACTGGTCGCGGCCTTTCGTGAGGCGGGCGCTGTTGTGCATCCAGGAGTTGTTCGATCTCAGGTGCCGCCGTCCGATCAGCGCGAGCGCGGGGACCGCGTCCCTTGCTGCGAGGCGGGCGCGCAGGCGCGCGAGGTCCGCCACGAGCGGCGGGGGGGCGAGCGCGATGCGCCGGCCGGGCGTGCACAGCGCCGCGGGCAGCGCGGGCTCGAGCAACCCGAGGTCGATCCCGTGTGGCGCGCGCTCGAGCGCGCGCAGGGTGAGCCCGCGTCCCCACGGCCACAGGCCGCGGCCGTGCGGACCCAGGCGGAGCAGCAGTCCCAGGATCCCGCGCGGGCCGAGGCGGCCGGCCACCTTCGACGCGAGCGTCGAGAGGAGGCGCCGCCCACCCCGGCGCGCTTCCACGCGCTCGGCCAGCCCGTGCAGGATCCGCCAGTCGTCGAGGCCGTCGGGCGGGGGCTCGAACAACGGCGTCGAGTAGCGCGCGGTGTTCCGCACGGCCAGGGCGTGGAACACGAGGTCGTAGTGGTCGCGCTCCAGCGGGGAGACCGGTGGCAGCACGAGGTGCGCGTGCCGCGAGGTCTCGTTGAGGTACGGATCGACCGACACCATGAAGTCCAGGCCGGCCAGCGCGCGCTCCAGGCGGGCGCCGTTCGGGGTCGAGAGCACCGGGTTGCCCGCCAGCGTCACGAACGCCCGGACCTGGCCCGGGCCCGGCGTGTCCATCTCTTCCGCGAGGACGGCCGCCGGCCACTCGCCTCCGAACTCGGGGAGGTCGCGCACGCGGCTCCGCCCCTTCGCGAAGTGACCGCGCTGGCCGATCCGATTGGCCAGCCCGACCAGGTCCACCGCCGGCCGCGTGAACATCGACCCGCCCGGGCGATCGAGGTTCCCGGTCACGACGTTGAGCACGTTCAGGAGCCATTGACAAAGGCCGCCGAACTCCTGGGTCGAGAGGCCGACGCGGCCGTAGGCCACCGCGGCCGGCGCCTCCGCGAACGCGCGCGCCAGCGCGCGGATGTCCTCCGCGCGCAGCCCGGTGCGCTCGGCCACGCGCTCGGGCGGGAACTCGCGGGCCAGCGCCTCCACCTCGGTCAGGCCGTCGAGCAGCGGCGACAGGCGGTCCGGCCGGGCGCGCCCCTCCGCGAACACGACCTCGAGGAGGGCGAGCAGGAGCAGCGCGTCCGTCCCCGGACGGATGGCGAGGTGCGTGTCGGCGAGGGTGGCCGTCTCCGTCCGCCTCGGGTCCACGACCACCAGGCGGCCGCCCCGCGCCCGTAGCGCGCGCAAGCGACGCTCGATCCCGGGGGCGGTCATGAGGCTGCCGTTGGAGACGAGCGGGTTCGCGCCCAGGACGAGCAGGAAGGACGTGCGGTCGACGTCCGGCACCGGCAGCAGGAGCTGGTGGCCGAACATCAGGAGCGAGGCGAGCATGTGCGGGAGCTGGTCCACGGACGTCGCGGAGAAGCGGCTGCGCGTGCGCAGGGCGCGCACGAAGAGCTGGCCGAAGAGGAGCGCGCCGTAGTTGTGGACGGTCGGGTTGCCCTGGTACACGGCGACCGCGTGCGGGCCGTGGGCCCTCTGGACCTCGACGAGCCGCTCGGCAGCCAGGTCGAGGGCCTCCTCCCAGCCGATCTCCTCCCAGCCCGTCCCGCGCCGGACGAGCGGGCGCCGCAGGCGGTCGGGGTCCTCGTGGAGGTCCTTCAACGCGACCGCCTTCGGACAGATGTGGCCGCGGCTGAAGACGTCGTCGTCGTCGCCGCGTATCGCGACGATGCGCTCGCCATCGACGTCGACGGCCAGGCCACACATCGCCTCGCAGAGCGAGCAGGTCCGGAAGTGTCTTCGGGTCACGAGTCCCCTCGCCGATCGTACCAGCGGGGGGAAGGGGGGGCCCCTTCGCCGCCGGGTAAGCCCGATCACAGCCGGGCCCGAAATGACCTCTGCCTGCCCGAGACCGGGCGCTACAATCCGGGACCGAGGAGGGGCCATGCAGGTGGCTTGTCCCAGCTGCGCGAACGTCCTCACGGTGCCGCCGGAAAAGGCGGCGGTCCCGAACCTGAAGGCGAAGTGCCGGTGCGGCACCGTGTTCGCGGTGACTGGAGAGGCGCCGAGCGCGCCGCCGCCGCCGCCGCCACCGCGGGTGGCCCCGGCGGCGACGGATCGGGTCGCCGCCATTCGCGCCGCCAACGCCGCGGCCGCGTCGTCGGCGGCCGCCGCACCCACGCCGCGGGCGGCGGTGGCGCCCGCGGTGAAGACCGCGGCCGAGGCCGCGCCGCCCCGGCCGCACTCCGTCCCCGTGCCCTGGAGGCGCTGCCAGAACCATCCCCAGGCCCGCTCCGAGTTCGTCTGTCCGAACTGCACGAAGGGCCTCTGCGGCGCCTGCCCGCAGATGGTCCAGACCGCCGCGATCTGCCCCTTCTGCGAGGGGCTCTGCGTGGCCGCCGCCGCCTACGAGGAGAGCCTGGAGAAGACCAGGCAGCGCACGCGGTCGATGATGGACGAGGTCGGCGTGATCGCCGGGTATCCGTTGCGCGACACGATGGCCTTCGTCCTGCTCGCCCTCTTCACGTGGTTCTTCGGCCTGTTCTCCGGCTTCTCGTTCTTCATGGTCCTCCTGTCGAAGGGCGTGCTCACCTGGTACTCGTTCAACGCGGTCTCCAAGGTCGCGATCGGCAACCTTCGCGACGTCATGCCCGACTTCCGGGACCTGTCCGACATCGGCCATGCCCTCCGGCTCAGCCTGGCCGCCCTCGTCGTCAGCCTGGCCCCGTTGCTCCTCTGCTTCTTCCTGGTCCCGGGTGCGGACCTGGTCATGCAGTCGCGTCCCGGCCGCGACCGAAGGGCGGCGGCCGATCTGGAGATCGCGCACGCACAGCCGCCGGCCTCGTCGGCCCACCACTCCCCGTTCGAAGCCGAGCCTGAGGGCCCGGGCTCGATGGCCGCCCCGCTGGCCATCCTGGCGATCGTGCTCTCCGTCATCTGGCTGGTGGTGTACATGCCGGTGGCCCTGACCGTGGCTGCGCTCTCCAAGAGCATCCTCTCGACGATCAACCCCGTCATCGGCATCGACACCATCAAGAAGATGGGCGGCACCTACTGGCAGGCCCTCGCCATCTACGGCGTCCTCGTCGTGGGGCAGGTCGTCCTGGGATGGGGGCTCCGCCTCATCCCCTTCGCGGGCGGCCTGGCCGCCTCGTTCGTGGACGCCTACTTCGCGCTCGCCGTCGGCTGCACGCTCGGCATGGCCGTCTTCAAGAAGGCGGTCGAGCTCGGCTGGGATTGACGCCGACGCAAGCACCGGCCTAGGATCGGCCCGTTCCCGCCCGGAGGTCGCCATGACCCATGCCGCCTGGCTCCTCGCCTTGCTGATGGCCGCGCCGCTCGCCGCGGACAAGGACAAGGACAAGGACAAGAAGAAGCCCGCGGAGACGCCGAAGGCCGGCGCCGCGGCCAAGACCGGCGTCACCCCCGAGGACTTGGTCAAGCAGGCCGAGGAGAAGTCGGCCGCCGGCGATGCCGCCGGCGCCCAGAAGCTGCTCCAGGAGGCGGCGGCCTTGCCCGGCGCCAGTGGCGACGTCTCCCTGCGGCTGGGCCGGCTGCTGCAGTCGGGGATCGATCTCGACGGGGCCATGGACGCCTACAAGAGCGCGGCCGACAAGCTGACCGGCCCCGCCAAGGGCGAGGCGCTCGGACGGCTGGCCCTGGTCCAGGAGGCGCGGGGCGTGGCGGAGTTCCCCGCCACCGCGGAAGCGGCGGCGGCGGCGGACAAGGACGGCACCTACCCGACGATCGCGCTCTCGCGGCTGCGCGCGCGCGAAGGGAAGGCCGACGAGGCCCTCGCCCTCGCCCAGAAGGCGGCCGCGGCCGGGGGCGCGGACGGCCAGGCCGCGCTGGGCCGCGCGCAGGAGGCCAAGGGTGCGCTGGCGGAAGCGGAAGCGGCCTACAAGGCCGCGGGCGGGGCCGACGGGACCAACCTCGCGGCGACCGTCGGTTACGCCCGCGTGCTCCGCCGCACCGGTCGGGCGGCGGAGGCGATTCCGCTGCTCGAGAAGGTGATCGCCGCCTCCCCGGGCGCGGTCGAGGCCTACACGGAGTCCGCGCGGGCGAAGATCGCGGTCGGCCGCGGCGCGGACGCCCTGGGCGATGCCGCCACCGCCGCCGCCATGGCCGAGCACGACCCCGACGCCCAGCGCGTGCTGCAGGAGGCGACGGTGGCGAAGGCGCTCTCCTACCTGGCCCAGAACCAGCCCGACCTCGCGATCCAGGACCTGACCGAGCTGCGCGACAAGAACCCGGACCTCGCCCTGGCGCGGGTGGGCCTCGGCCGCGCCTATGCCGCCAAGCGCCAGCCGGACCAGGCGATCGTCGAGCTCAACAAGGCGGTCGAGCTCGAGCCCGCGAACGCGGAGGCGCAGTACCAGCTCGGCTACGTGCAGCTCATGCTCAAGCGCAACGCGGCGGCGGCGGTGGGCCCCTTCGAGAAGGCGGTGGCGGCGGAGCCCGGAAACGTCGACTATCGCACCCAGTTCGGAGCGGCCCTGGCCGCGGCCGGCCAGCCCGATCGCGCGGTGGCCGAGCTCACCAAGGTGGCCTCGACCCCCGGCTACAACAAGGCGGACGCCTGGATCTACCTCGGCCAGGCCCAGCTCACGGCCAAGAAGTACAAGGACGCCATCGCCGCGCTCGAGAAGGCGGGGGCCATCGTGCCCGACAACATGCAGGTGGAGACGTTCCTGGCCTGGTCCTATTTCGGGCTCAAGGACTCGAAGAACTTCGTCGACCACGGACGAAAGGCCAAGGCCCTGGGCCAGAAGGAGGCCACCCTGCTCGGCTACCTCACCCGCATCGAAGCCGGCGAGCCGATCAAGTGAGGCGCGCCGCCGCCGTGATCGCCGTCCTTCCCCTCCTCGCCGGCTGCTCGGGCGGGGCGCCGAAGCCCTCGCCGGCGCCCTCCGGCCTCGGGGCCGTGGTCAAGGCCATGGAGCTGGACATGAACACCATGCGCGAGGCCAACGCCGCCGCCGACGACGTGATCCGGGCGGCGGGGGACTGCGACGCCGCCCGCCCGCTGATCGCGGCCGCCAACGCGCGCCTGAACGAGGTCGAGAAGAAGATCCAGACCGCCACCGCCCGGCAGACCCTGGAGGCGCTGCGCAAGAAGGTGCGCGAGGTGTCGGAGAGCTGTCCCTAGAGGTCTACGCCGCTTCCGCCGCGGCCGTCCGCTCCGGGATCGCGCGCATGAGCACGACGTGGAGGACGAAGGCCACGCCGAAGCCCACGAACCAGGCGTAGTCGTAGAGAAGCTTGAGGGCGGGGACGAACGCCCCGACCCAGGCCAGCGCGCAACCGGCCACCGTCGCGGCCACCGCGCGCCAGTTCCAGCCGCCGTACGCGCCGTCGCGCAGGTACAGGTCCTCCAGCCGGAGCCGCTTCTTCCGCACCACCCAGTAGTCGGCGATGAGCACGCCCGCGATCGCCCCCAGCCCGCCGGAGTAGCCGACCAGCCAGGTGAGGATGTAGAGGGAGGGATCGGCCATGAGCTTCCACGGCATCATCGCGATCCCGAGCAGCCCCGTGATCAGGCCGCCGGTCTTGAAGTCGATCGCGCGCGGGAAGGCGTTCGCGAAGTCGTTGGCGGGAGAGACGACGTTGGCGGCGATGTTGACGGCGAGCGTGGCCACCACCACCGTGAACATCGAGATCGCGACCACTACCGGCGCCTTGAAGCGCCCGACGAGCTGGATGGGGTCCCAGATGGCCTGGCCGTAGATGATCACGGTCGCGCTGGTGATCATCACACCCATGGCCGCGAACACCGACATCGTGGTGGGGAGCGCGACCACCTGTCCGATCATCTGCTCCTTCTGGCTGCGCCCGAAGCGCGTGAAGTCGGGCATGTTCAGGGACAGCGTGGCCCAGTAGCCGATCATCCCCGTCAGGTTGGGGATGAACACGGGCAGGAACTCGCGGAAGGTGTGCAGCTTCCCCGGCTGGCTGAGGAGCGGACCGAGCCCGTTGGCCTTGTCGATCGCCCACACCAGCAGCACCGCCGTCATCACCAGCACGAAGGGCGCGGCCCAGTTCTCGACCTTCCGCAGCAGGTCCATGCCGCGGTAGATGATGAAGATGTTGAGGCCCCAGAAGAGGAGGAACGAGAGCCACTCGGTGGTGGTGTGTCCGCCGAAGCCGGTCCCGAGCAGGGTCGGCCAGCCCGGCGCGATCGTCTTGAAGAACGTGTGCAATGCCTCCCCGCCGATCCAGGACTGGATGCCGAACCAGCCGCAGGCGACCAGCGCCCGCAGGAGGGCGGGGAGGTTCGAGCCGATCGTGCCGTAGGCGGCGCGCGCGAAGACGGGGAAGGGGATCCCGTACTTCGTGCCCGGGTGCGAGTTGAGGAGGATCGGCACCAGCACGATCGTGTTGCCGAGCAGGATCGTGAGCAGGGCCTGCCACCAGTTCATCCCGGTGGTCATGAGCCCGGAGGCCAGCATGTAGGTCGGGATGCAGTGGGCCATGCTGATCCAGAGGGCGGCGAAGTTGTAGGTCGTCCAGTTGCGCCGCGCCACCGGCACCGGCGCCAGGTCGTAGTTGTAGAGGGGGCTTCGCTCGATGCGCGCGGTGTCGGTGACCTCCACGCGGCCGTCGGCGTGCTCGACCTGGCTGGCCTCGGGCATGCGGAGTGGCGGCCATCCTAGCCGGACTGTCCGGTCGGTTCAATCCGGCGGAGCGCCTGCGATCGACGCGCGACGGAATGGTCTAGCGCAAATACCCGGGCGGGATCCCTTCACGCCGCGCGGCATCCTCGATCTCGTTCCTCGCCTGGCGCAGACGCTCCACCTTCTTCCTGGCCACTTCCGCGACTACCCGGTCCCCTTCCAGCAACCCAGGGGTATGCTTGTCGACCATCTCCCATCGCTTCTCGGCGACTTGGAGCTCCTCCTCCGCCGACTGGAGGGCGGCGTTGGCTTCCGCGAGGCGGACCTTGTATTCCGCTCCCCGCGTCCTCTTGGCGGCTTGCTCCGACTCCGAATCGTTCGGCGGATCCGCGTTGGACCCCGCCGCCGTTCCGGGACTCGAGTCCGGCCGGGGGGAAGCGGCCGGAGACGGCGCGCCGGCACTCGATGACGGAATCCCCTCCTTCGCTCTCTTGTTCGACGTCTCCTGGAGGTCGTCGTCCGTGAACGTTCTGCTGGTGCCGCCGATCTTCGCCCGGCGCGCCTTCTCCCTGGCCGCCGCCTCGCCGAGGCTGTCGGCGTGGACGCCGCCTGCGAAGACGACCAGAACCGATGTGACGAGGGCTCGCGTGAGCATCTGTCCTCCGTGCTTCCGGCGACCGCTACATGGTCTCGGCGAGGATCTCCTCGAAGGTCCGGCGGTCGATGCCCACCGGCTGATCGACCAGGGGGCCCTTGCCGAAGACGGGCTCGGTGTCCTCGTAGGTCGGCTTGCTGAGCTCGTAGAGCAGGCCGATCGGGATGCGGGCGCCGAACTCCATCGACTTGCCCATCGCCGCCATGAGGTCGCCGGTGTCGTAGCCCTTCTCGTCCTCGAGCTTGTAGACCCGCTCCTTGAACCAGGGATAGCTGTTGAGCTTGTTGAAGGTGACGCAGGGGCTGAAGACGTCGATCAGCGAGAAGCCCTTGTGCGCGATGGCGCCCGCCACCAGCTTCGTGAGCTGCTTCTGCTCCGCGGAGAAGCCCCGGGCCACGTAGGTCGCCCCCGTGGCCAGGGCCAGGGCGAGGGGCTGGACGGGCTTCTCCACGTTGCCGCGCGGCGTGCTCTTGGTCTTGTGCCCCTCCGTCGTCGTGGGCGAGGCCTGGCCGGTGGTGAGCCCGTAGATCTCGTTGTCCATGACGATGTATGTGAGGTTCAGGTTGCGCCGCATCGCGTGGATGAAATGGGCCATGCCGATCCCGTACCCGTCCCCGTCTCCGCCCACCGCGATGACGTGCAGGGCGTGGTTGGCCAGGGCCGCCCCCGTGGCCACGGGCAGGGCCCGGCCGTGCAGGCTGTGCACGCCGTAGGCGTGGATGAACCCGGGCAGGTTCGACGAGCATCCGATGCCGGAGACGACGAGCACCTCGTGCGGAGGGATCTGCAGCTCGACGATCGCCTCCTTGATGGACTTGAGCACGCCGAAGTCGCCGCATCCCGGGCACCAATCGGGATCGACCGGCCCGTCCAGGCTCTTGAGAGTCAGCTCGACTGTCGCCATGGCCTCGATCCTCCCTCAGTGCGCGCGGCTCGGCGGCGCGCCGGCGGCGCCCGCGGTCGGGCCGCCTCGCGGCGGCGCCACGATCCCGGTCGCGAAGGCCGCCGTCTCCGCCTCGCCCAGGAGGCTGGGGACGGCCGGGTGCCATCCGTGGAGGGCCCCGGTGTCCCTCCCGATGACGAGCATCCCCTCCGGCTTGCCGTCGGCGCGATTGACCAGCTCCACGACCCACAGGGGCTCGCCGTACTCGCTCTCCGCGACCGCCTGCAGCCGGCCCGGCCGCGTCCTGTCGTGCATGTGGATGCGGATGTAGTGGTACGCCATCTCGCGCGCCTCGTGCTCCGCGACCTGGAGGTCGACGGGGCGGCCTTCGAGGAAGGCGCGGACGCGCTCGGCGATCCAGAGAGGCTCGAAGGGCTCGC
This sequence comes from Vicinamibacteria bacterium, assembly GCA_041481445.1. GTDB lineage: Bacteria > Acidobacteriota > Vicinamibacteria > Fen-336 > Fen-336 > AA29. The sequence continues at coordinate 14,840 of JBGPBV010000071.1, read as the reverse complement.
CGTCGTAGCGGGTGAGGACGTGGTCCACGCCGAACCCGCTCTCCGCGCGGAGGTGGCGCGCGAACTGGCCGGTGAAGTTGTTCTCGACCACCACCGTGCGCCGGCATTTCTCGAGGATGGCCCGCGCCTCCCGGGCGTGGAAGGGATGGATGTACTTGAAGTGGAGCTGGCTGGCGGCCACGCCGTCGCGGGTGAGCCGGGCGGCCGCCTCGTGGATGGCGCTCCAGGTCGATCCCCAGCCGATGAGGGTGACCTCGGCCGAGGCCGGCCCTTCCAGGACGGGCGGCTGCAGCCGCGCGCGCACGCCCTCCATCTTGCGCATGCGCTTCTCGTGCATCTTGCGGCGGATGGCGGGGTTGGTGTGCTCGTCGCTGATGAGGACGCCGTACTCGTCGTGGTCGTCCGTGCCCGAGACGTGGATGCCGCCCGCCTGCCCCGGCCGCATGCGCGGCGAGACGCCGGACGGCGTGAGCGCGTAGCGCTTGTAGCCGCCGTTGCCCGCGGCGTCGGGCCCGAGCGCGGTCACCCATTCCCCGCGCTCGATGGGGACGTCGCTGGAGATCGCCTCGGGGTCGACGGTCGAGCGGTGCTCGCCGAGCAGGAGGTCCGAGATCAGGGTGACGGGGAGCTGGAAGCTCTCGGCCAGGTTGAGGGCCTCGACCGTGGAATGGAAGCAGTCGGTGGCGTCGCGCGGCGCGATGATGACGCGCGGGTAGTCACCCTGGGAGGCGCCGAAGACCTGGTTGAGGTCGCCCTGCTCGGTCTTGGTGGGCAGCCCCGTCGAGGGCCCTCCCCGCTGCACGTTCACCACCACCACCGGGGTCTCGATCATGCCGGCCATGCCGATGGCCTCGCTCATCAGCGCGAAGCCTCCGCCGGAGGTGGCGCACATCGAGCGCACGCCGGCGTGTCCGGCCCCGATGGCGAGGTTGACCACGGCCAGCTCGTCCTCCGCCTGCTTGACCACCACGCCCACCTTCTCGCTGTGGGCGGCCAGCCAGTGCAGGATGAACGAGGCCGGGCTCATCGGGTAGGCGGAGTAGAACTTGCATCCGCCGGCCACGGCGCCCAGCGCCATCATGTGGTTTCCCGTGACCACCGGACGGCGCTTGCGGCTGAAGGTCCAGTGGTAGCCCAGGGTGGGAGCGGTCCGCGCGGCGTGCTCGTAGCCCGCGCGCAGGACCCCCACGTTCTGGTCGATGATCTCCTGCCCCTTCTTCTTGAAGGTCTCGAGCAGGATCTCCGCCGTCGCCTCCAGGTCGAAGCCGATGAGGTGCAGGAGCGCGCCCAGCGCGGCCGTGTTCTGCATGACGGGCGGCAGCTTGCCCAGCTTCGCGGTCATCTCCGGCACGGGCAGGGGGACGAGGGCGACCCCCTTCGGGACCAGCACCGGATCGCACTGGAACCGGGCCCCGTTGAAGACGATGGCTCCTCCCGGCTCCACCTCGCGCGCGTGCCGCTCGATGCCGTCCTGGTTGAGCGCCACCAGGACGTTCAAGTGGTCCCCGTGGTTGTCGACCTTCTCCTCGGCCAGCCGCAGGCGCAGCCAGGTGTGTCCGCCGCGTATGAGCGACTGATAGCTGTTGTAGGTGTAGAGGTGCAGCCCCAGGCGGGCGGCGGTGCGGGCCAGCGTGTCGCCCGTACGGTCGAGGCCGTCGCCGGCGGCGCCGGCGATCCCGACGGTGATCTCGGTTGCCATCGTTCGCTCCTCGCGTGATGGCCGTGGCGCCTAGTCGTCCTCGCTGATCAACGTCGGGTGGACCACGACGACCCTGGCGATCAGCATGGCATCCTCCGGCGTCAGAGGGCCCAGGTAGGGGTCGGTGGTTGTCCCAGGTGGAAGTCGGCACGGGTATACGCCTCCCCGTGGGCGGGCGTCAAGCGGCCCCGGTTGACACCCCGGACGCGGGGCGCTAGGGTCGGCCGCACACACCCCTCCGAAGGCGGCAGGATGACAACGCTGGCCAGCCATCGTCGGCTCGGGCGCGCGGCGGCGCCGTCGCTGCTGGCGCTCGCCCTCGCCGCCGGCGCCGTCCACGGCGACGACCGCGACACGCACGGCCAGGACTCCGGAAGACGCCCGGTCATCACCAGCGCGCGCGCGGACGAGGCGGCCGGGCGGATCGTCGTCCGCGGTCACGACTTCCGGCCGGACCCGGTGGTCACGCTCGCGGGCCGGGTCCTCGTCGTGGTGAGCGCGGAGGACGACCGGCTCGTCGTGCGGCTGCCCGAGGGGACACGGCCCGGCTCCTACCGGCTCGTCGTCGCGCGCCGTCATGGCAAGGGCCAGTCGGACGCGTTCGAGCTGGCCATCGGGGCGGCGGGACCGGCCGGCCCGCCGGGAGCGCCGGGCGCACCCGGGGCACCCGGCTCGCCCGGCCCCCGCGGATCCCCAGGGCCGCCCGGGCCACGCGGACCGCAGGGGCCACCGGGACCGCCGGGCTCCGGCGACGCGGTCGCGCTGAAGCTCGCCGCTTTCGGCGTGGATCCCACGCCGTTCTTCGGGGCGGCCTCGGACCTCCGGCCGGCGGACTGTGGAGCCGGCGGGTCCCTCTCCCTCACCGTCGGCGGCAACGCGATGGGGGAGGTGGTCGCGCTGGCGGGGACGGAAGCGATCTCCGAGCCGTTCCGCTTCGTCGTGGCCGCCCAGGGCCCGTCGCTCGTGGACCCGGCCGCGCTGCTGGGCGCCGCCGCCCGGCTCACGATCGCCGCCGGCGGCGGGAGCACCGCCGTCTCCGGGATCGTGACCGGCGCGCGGTCCAGCGCGGTCGCGGACGGCCGGGCCCTCGTCGTCGTCACGCTGGAGCCGGCGCTGGCGCGGCTGGCCCGCGGCTCCGGGCTCGCCATCCATCAGGGAGAGAGCGTTCCCGACATCGTGGAGGCGGTGGCGGGGGCGGCGAGCGTGCCGCTCACCCTGGCTCTCCAAGGCTCGTACGACCCGGTGGAGTTCCAGGTCCAGTATCGCGAGTCGGAGCTGGCCTTCGTCTCGCGGCTGATGGAGGAAGAGGGGATCTTCTACTTCTTCCAGCACGACTCCACGGGCTCCATGGTCCTCGGCGACGCCAACAGCGGCTTCCCGGCGGCCGACGCCCCCCTGACCTACGCCGGCGACGGCGCCGTGGGGAGCCTCGTCCTGTCACGGTTCGCGAAGGAGCAGGAGCTCGTGCCCGGCAAGGTCACCCTGCGCGGCCACGATTTCGAGCGGCCCAGCCAGCTCATCGAGGGGAGCGCGGGGTCGGGAGACCGCGAGATCTTCGATTTCTCGGCGGCGATCACCCGGATGCCGCGGGCCAACCGGCTGGCCCGTCTGCGCCTCGAGCGCGCGACGCTGGAGGGACAGACGGGCGTGGGCGCCAGCGGGGCGCCCGTGCCCCGCGCCGGGCGGATCCTGACGGTGACGGACACGCTGGGCGGTGCCTTCGGCGGCACGTACGTGGTCACCGCCGCCCGTCACGTCGCGCTACGCGACAGGCCGGGGGCGTGCTTCTCCTACGCCGTGGAGTTCCAGTGCATCCCGTCGTCGACGCCGTTCCGGCCGTCACGGAAGACGCGGATCCCGAGCGTGGGGGGGACCGTGACCGCGGTCGTCACGGGCGCCGCGGGTGAAGAAGTGCACACCGATCAGTTCGGGCGCGTCAAGGTCCAGTTCCATTGGGATCGGCAGGGCAGCCACGACGAGAACTCGAGCGCGTGGATCCGGGTGGCCGTCCCCGCCGGCCGGCTGGGCGAGCGGTTCGTGCCGGAGGTGGGTGACGAGGTGCTCGTGGCCTTCGAGGACGGCGACCCCTCTCAGCCGTTCATCGTCGGCTCGCTCTACAACGGAGACCGCCGGCCGCCCCCGTAGGGCGGCGGCGGCTCAGGGAACGAGCGGCCGGCCGGCCTGGCGCTTCACGAACTGCCCGCGGCCCTTGGCCCCCTTGAACTCGCCGTGGTCGACCACGACGTCGCCGCGCGAGAGGACGACCGCGGGCGCGCCCTTGATCGCGCGCCCTTCGTACGGGTTGTAGTCCACGCGCATGTGGAGGGTCTTCGCGGTGAGCGTGATCTCCCTGTCCGGATCCCAGATGACGAGGTCGCCGTCGGAGCCGACGGCGACCGTGCCCTTGCGCGGCCAGAGGCCGAACATGCGGGCGGGGTTCGACGACGTGATCTCGACGAACTTGTGGACGTCGATCTTCCCCGCGCGCACGCCCTCCCAGAGCAGAAGGAGCCGCGTCTCGATCCCGGGCGCGCCGTTCGGGATCTTCGAGAAGTCGTCCTTGCCGAGCTGCTTCTGCGGCGGCTCGTTCATGCAGAACGGGCAGTGATCGGTCGAGACGACCTGGAGGTCGTTCTTCGCGAGGCCCTTCCACAGCGCGTCCTGGTTCCACTTCTCGCGCAGCGGCGGCGACATCACGTACTTCGCGCCCTCGAAGCCCGGACGCTCGTAGTCCTCGTAGGAGAGGAACAGGTACTGCGGGCAGGTCTCGGCGTAGGCGGGCAGGCCCATGTCGCGCGCCTGCTTCACCTTCTCCAGGGCGTCCGAGCAGGAGAGGTGCACGATGTAGATCGGCACCCCCGCCATCTCGGCCAGGGCGATCGCGCGGCCGGTGGCCTCGCCCTCCGCGCGCGTCGGGCGCGTCAGCGCGTGGTATTTCGGCGCGGTCTGGCCCTTGCGCAGCGCCTCCTTGACCAGGGTGTCGATCACCCCTCCGTTCTCGGCGTGCATGCAGATGAGCCCGCCGTTCTCCTTGGTCTTGAGCAGGGCGCGGAAGATCGTGGCGTCGTCCACCTGGAACACGCCCGGGTAGGCCATGAAGAGCTTGAAGGACGTGATGCCCTCGTGCCGGCTGAGCTTGTCCATGTCGCCCGAGACCTGGTCGGTCAGCTCGCGCACGATCATGTGGAACGCGTAGTCGATGGCGGCGCGGCCTTCCGCCTTCTTCATCCAGCCCTCGAAGGCCGGATAGAGCCCCTCGCCGAAGCTCTGGATGGCGAAGTCGACGACGGTGGTGGTCCCGCCGTGGGCGGCGGCGATGGTCCCGCTCTCGAAGTCGTCGGCGGAGGTGGTGCCGCCGAACGGCATGTCGAGGTGGGTGTGCACGTCGATGCCGCCCGGCATCACGAGCTTGCCGGAGGCGTCCACCACCGTGTCCGCGGGGACGTTGAGGCCCTGGCCGATGAGGGTGACTCGGCCCTTGTCGATGTAGATGTCCGCGTCGTAACGGTCGGACGCGGTGACGACGGTGCCGTTCTTCACGAGGGTGGTGGTCATGGGGTCCTCCGGGCTCCCTCCATCTCGGGCAGATCGGGGTCGGCGTCCGCCCAGCGCTCGCGCACGGCGACCAGCGCGCGCTCCGCCGCCGCCGAGTCGCCGTGGCGGCGCGCGACCTCCGCCATCGCGAGGTGCGACCCCGCGTAGGACGGATCGTGGTCGAGCATCTGCCGCGCGCTGTGCTCGGCCAGCTCCCAGTCACCGGCGGCGCGGGCGAAGCGCGCGATCGACTCCAGCCGGAACAGGGCCTGGATCCAGGCGTCGGGCCCCGGGATCGCGCGCAGCCGCTTCTCGACGTCGACCAGGAGCGCGCGTCCTTCCGCGCCGCGCCCGTCGCGGAGCAGGACCTCGCCGCGCAGGGTGTCCACCCAGGGCGCGGTGCTGGCGCGGCCGGGGTTGATCCCGGTGGTCAGGGCCGGGATCGCCTCCAGCTCGCGAAGGGCGGCGGCCAGCGCGGTGCGCGCCTCCACCGTCCGCCCCAGGGCCAGCAGGGCCTGCCCTTCGAGGGCGCGCCCGACCGCCCGGATGGCTCCCGACCGGCCGGCGGTCATCGTCCGCGCGGCGGCCAGCGCCTCCTCGTCGCGGCCGCGGTCGAGCAGGAACGCGGCCAGCGTCTTCTGGTTGAAGGCCAGGTATTCCGTCAGCGGGGGCAGGAGGGCCAGCTCGCGCAAGGTCTGCTCGGCCAGGCGCATCTGGCCCTTGTACTGGTAGGCGGTGGCCAGCAGGTCGAGGTTGTGCGCGTGGTGCCAGTCCAGCTCCGGCCGGATGCCCTCCGCCGCGTAGTATTCGCGCTCGAGCGCGTCCGTGCGCTTGAAGGCGGCGATGGCATCGTCGATGCGGCCGACCCGGCGCAGGTCGTGCCCCCACATGTGATGGGCGTGGGGGATGGACGGGGCCAGGCGCGCGTAGGCCTCGCCGTGCTCGAGGGCGAGCGGGATCTGGCCGATCGTCTCGTACGAGTGCGTGAGGTAGTGGTGGGCGGCGGCGTTGTCCGGCTGAAGACGGAGGACCTGGCCGTAGAAGGCGGTGGAGGCGGCGTTGCCGCGCTGGCCGCGGCCGGCGGCCGTCGGCTCCTCCGCGTTGCCGCGCAGCAGCCACAGCTCGACGTCGCCGATACTGGCGGCCAGCGCGTCGTCGATCGCCTTCTCGTACTTCGCGTGCTTCGCGGCATCGCCCGCCTCCGCGATCGCGTCGAGCTGCTCGGCGCGCAGCGCGATGCGGCGCCGCTCGTGGTCGCTCGCCTTCGGGGCCAGCGCCTGCGCCCGCTCCAGGGCCCGCCGCGCCTCGTCGGGAGCGTCGAGACCGGAATAGACGCGGCTGAGGCCGACCCAGGCCATCGCCAGCTCCGGATCCGCGCGCAGGGCCTGGTGGAAGGAGCGGGCGGCCTCGATCCAGACGTAGCCGTGAAGGTAGTTCAGCCCCTGGTCGTAGAAGTCCTGGGCGGACGGGGAGAGGGTCGTGACCTTCTCGTGCGCGTTCCCCGTGCCCGTGCGCAGCGGGACGGGCCGCTCGAGGATCTCGCGCGGCACCCAGCCCATGGCCGCGCAGGCGGCGTGGGGACCTTCATCCACCGGTGGAGGCAGCGGCGAGGGCGGGCGCGGCGTGGCCGCGAGGAGCGCGAGAGCCGGCGCCAGGAGGACGGACCGCATCCGCTCAGCGCCGCGGCGTGGTCGGGTTCGCGCTCTCGGCGGGTGCGGCGTAGCCCTCGTAGGCCTCGTAGCCGCCGTGATAGTCCGAGTCCTCCGGCCGCCGGATCTGCGAATGGGACACCACGCGGTCGCGGCGCAGGCCCCGGAAGTCCTCCAGGCTCTTCCATCCGCGCGAGGCGCCCTTCTCCAGGAACGCGCTCATGCCGTCCACCAGCCGCTTGATGACGTCGGGCCCGACGGCATGGTCGAGCATGGCCGCCGTGCAGACCTGGACCGTCCCGCAGCCGAGCAGGAAGTAGCTCAGCGCGTGCCCGAAGTCGGAGATGCCCCCGATCCCGGAGAAGCTCTTCTCGGGGAACGCGCGCGTCATCTGCGCCATCTTGGCCAGGGACTGGGGCAGGATGGCCGGCCCGCCCAGGCCGCCGCTCGACACCAGGCCGTCCACGTTCATCTCGAAGTCGAGGGTCTCGGGGTCGATGAGGGGCAGGGAGGGGAACGTGTTGGACGACACCACCGCGTCCCCGCCGCCGGCGAAGACGGCGCCCGCCTCCATCACGATGTCGGTGGTGGACGGCGTCAGCTTGGCCCAGACCGGGACCTTCGCGACCTCCTTCACGACCTGGGTCACGGACGAGCAGAGCTTCTTGTCCTTGCCGATGTTCGAGCCCATGTCCTCGCGGTCCATGTGCGGGCAGGAGAGGTTCAGCTCGAGGCCGTCCGCGCCCTGGTCCTGGCAGGCGCGGGCCAGGGTCTGCCAGTTCGCCAGCTCCTTGTCCGATCCCGACCCCGCCATGATCGACGCGATGAGCACGCGCTGGGGGAAGGCCTTCTTGATGCGTCCCAGGCGCGGCACCCACCAGTCGAGGGGCTTGTCCGAGATCAGCTCCCAGTTCCAGGAGGAGTGCAGCACGCCCTCGCGCCCCTTGTTCATCGAGAGGGCGCCGGAGGGATGCGCGCGCAGGAACTTCGTCTTCGGCCCCGCCACGTTCACGACGGGATGGAGGCCGATGGTCTTGGTGACCACCCCGCCCCATCCCGCCTCGAACGCGCGCAGGATGTTGCTCTCGGACTCGGTGGGGGGCGCCGACGAGAGCAGGAACGGGTTCTCGAACCGGATGCCCGTGAAGGTCGTGGACAGGTCGGGGGCCATGCCTCCTCCTCAGGCCGCGCTGGCCACGGCCTGGCGGCCCTTGCCGCCCACGATCGCCGCGGTCAGGGAGCCCACGATGAAGCCGCTCAGCAGGGTCATCCCGATCCACAGCGTCATCTGCGGGAACAAGCCGATGAGGCCCCACGTCGCCACCGGTCCCATGGGCGGAAAGTTCGGCGGCAGCGCATCGTAGTGGGTGCCCCATTTGCCCAGGATCGCGGGCAGCATGAGGGCGGCCACGGGCACGCGCGCCGCCAGCGCATAAACGAGCAGCACCTTGCCCAGCGCCGGCCACCCGAGGGTGGCCACCCAGCCCGCGAGCAGGCTGACCAGGCAGGCGATGACGATCTGTCCCAGCGGCGGGACCTTGAGGACGGCCGCGGCCAGGACCATCGTGCCCACCATGATGACGATGGCGAGGACGGTCATGCCGACGGCGCGACCCCGGCTGGCCGGGCCCTGGCCGGCCTGCACGAGCTTCCAGGCGAAGTAGCCGCCGAACAAGAAGGGCAGCCACGAGATGCCGACGATGGCGCCGCCTCCACCGCCGGTGCGTCCGAAGAAGCGCTCGTCCCATCTCTGCAGCTCGCCGACCAGGCGCAGGGCAGTGACGGCGAGGGTGATGATGGCAGGAACGAGCACGAGCTCGCGGACGCTGACACGGGGGGAGGATTCGGGCATGGAGCGCCTCCTTCGGGACGATCGGCGAGGGTGAGAGGACGACGGCCGCGAGTATAGCTCCGCTGTCGAGGCCGGCGCGACCGGCTAGCGCCGGCGGCGACGACCGGAGGCCACGACCGCCACCGCCAGCCACACGATCATCGCCACCACGGCCAGCCCGGAATTCAGGAGGTCGAGCGCCGTGTGCGGGACGAGGACGGCCAGGGCCGCCCCCGGCCCCCGCGTGGCCAGCACGAAGACGCTGGCCAGGGCGATGGCCGTCCCCCAGAAGACGAGCGCCCACGCGACGAACATCAACGGACGGGCGACGACGTAGATGAAGAAGTCGCCCGCCCGCTCCGCCTCCGCGCGGCGGCGGTCGGCCAGCCGGTCCGGCCCCGCCTTCACGACCGTCCACCTCCCCCGAGCTCGACCTCCGCGACCACGGGCGCGCGGCGGGTGAGCCACCAGGACTGGGTCTGCGCGCTCACGCGCAGGCGCGCGTGCGCGGGGCCGGAGGGCCCGCCCAGGGTGGCCGGGACCCGGAGCTGGGTGACGTGGTGCAGCGGCCGCGGGTCCCAGAAGGCGTAGCGGCGGCGCGCGACCGTCCAGTCGCGGACGCGGCAGACCTCCGCGCCCTCGAGGAGGTCCACCGCGATGTCGGTGTCGCCGCGGCCGGAGGTGTCGACGGTCACCGTCAGCGAGACGGTGCCGTGGCAGGGCGGCGAGGCCTCGACGGCCAGACGCGGCTGGCTCAGGGCGCGGTACGTCGCGCCCGCGCCCGCCAGCAGGTAGAGGCCGGTGGCGGCGGCGATGAAACGATGGAGGACACCTTGGGGCATGGCCTCACCTCCGGGCGGCGGTCATCTCCGCACCCACCGCGTCACGAACTCGACGGCCTCGCCTCCGTAGGGCAGCGGGCGCGAGCGCAGGGCGAGCTCCTCGCCGTCGAAGCGGACGAACCGCGTCTGCTCGCCTCCCTCCCAGTTCGGGAACAGGCTGGCCTCGATACGATGGACGACGATCTCCTCCCCCGGCTCGACCGTGAAGCGACCGAACCAGGCGTGGTAGCCGTCGAAGGCGCGCTGCACCTCGTCCGCGGTGCCCGACTCCAGGTCGTCCGAGGCGAAGCGCGCGCGGCTGCCCCGGGCGATCTGCAGCGAGACCCGGCCGCCCTCGTCGTAGGTCAGGCGTCCACGCACGTCCGTCCCCCATGGATGGAACGGCGCACCGGAGGCGGTCGGACAGCGTTGCCTGCGACATGACCCTCAGAAGTTGCAGACGTCGAACGTCGGCTCCGTCCCCAGGCGGAGCTGGAAGGTGCCGGCGGGCTGGCCGGACACGGAGACGGCCAACGTCATGGCCGAGCCCCCGACCGACCCCACGTAGCGCCCCGGCTGCACGCCGGACGTGAGCACCGGGGTGACGAAGCTGCCGGGGACGTCGAACCCCCCGCTGCCGTCGACATGGAGCGGCTGGCCGATCGTGCCCGTGGCCCCGCACTTGAAGCGCGCGCTCGCGCCGCCCGAGGTCACGACCAGCTCCGCGTTGTGACCTCCCCAGCGCCCGCGCGCCGGGTCACTGGTGCTCGAGCAGGCGGCGGCCAGGGCCAACGCGCCCGCCACCGCTACCCTCCGCCTCATCACTCTCCCTCGCGGCATTGTAGAGGAGCGCGCCCGTGGGCGCGCGGGTCAGGCATACGGAGGATGCGCCTTGCCGGCGGCCTCCGCGGGGCGGAGGATCTGCTCGAGGTGGTGGCGGAGGTGGCGCACGTAGTCCTCCGCCACGAAGCGCAGGGTCACCGCGCTCCCGGTCCCGATCGTGCACGGCGTGTCCAGCGACGAAGGATCGATGCGCTCGACGACGTGGACCAGGTGGCGGTTCAACGCCGACCAGAGCCCGATGAGGTCGGCCCACGGCCTCTGCTGATAGCCCTGGGTGGCGACCCAGGCCTCCTGCTCGTAGCCGGGGAAGGTGAGGGCGGGACCGAGCTGGGCCCGCACGAATCGCTGGAGGTTGTTGGTCGCGGAGTCGATCAGGTGCCCGAGGACCTGCTTGCGCGACCACTTGCCGGCCGAGATCGGCTCGCCCGCGCTCTCTTCGCCGATGGCGGCCAGGCGTGGCAGCTCGGCCTCGATCGTCCCCGCCAGGTCGCTGGCCACGCTCATGCCGGTCGTATTGTCCGCCGTGCGTCAAGTCACCCGAGCGACCGGCCCTCGAACTCCTGGAGCAGCTTCTCCGCCTTCGCGCCGCTGAGCCGGTTGATCAGCTTGGCCGCCTCGTGGCCGTCGCGCACGGTCTTGGCCAGGCCGAAGCAGGCGTTGACCGTGAAGAGCACGCCCATGCCCAGGAAGGCCCGCGTCCAGTGGTCCACGGGCAGCCAGACGATGCCGATCATCGTGGTCCCGAAGGACAGGACGAACGAGGCCCACGACTGGAAGACCCACGCGTCCGTATCCCGGTGCGGCGGAACTGGCTCCATCGCTCCCTCCCTCTGCCGTCGTCATCCGGAATGTACGGCGTGAGGGACCCGGGCGTTCGGGCCGACAGGACAGAACGCAAGGCGTCACAAGCCGGGGTCAGCGCGCGCGGGTGCGCTTGCGGGCCGGGGCGCGGCGGGCGCCGCGCTTGGGTGGACGGCGCGGCTTCGTCCTCCTCACGGGCGCGGGCGCCGCGTACGACGTCGCCCCGTGCATGTGGATGGACACGTAGGGCTCGTCTCCCACGACCCAGCTGTCGTGCCCGGGCGGGACGTAGAAGACTTCGCCCGGCCCCAGCACGATCTCCTCGCCGTCGTCCATCTTCACGGCGACCCGACCGGCGAGCACGACGCCGACGTGCTCGACCTGGCAGCTCGGCGTGCCCGCCAGCGGACCCACGTGCGTGGACCATCGCCAGCCGGGCAAGTAGGCCGCGCGGCCCACCTCGATCCCGCCGACCTTCACCGTCTGGAACAGGCCCTTCTCGAAGGTCCTCTTCTCGTCGGGACGATCGAGCTTCTTGACGACGATGGGGGGACGCCGGCCGGTGCGCTTCAATTTGCCCTTCATGATTCTCAGCCCCATCTTGAAGCTACCACTATCGGCGGTCTTGAAGAACTCCGAGTACATGGCCCCCTGCCGGTGGCGTCGGCCCTGGAGAACGCGGCGCACTTGTTCCGGAACAAGTCGAGTCGCGGGCAGCCGGCCCGACTACGGACGATCGAGGATCGTCAGGTACTCCCGCCACGGCCCGACCGCCTCGCGATACTGGCGCGCCATGGCCCGGGCCACCTGCTTGAGGTGCCCGAGGTCGTGGACGACCCAGGTGGCCAGAAGCTGGCCCAGGGTCACGCGGCCGAGGGCGGGATGCGTTCCGGTGCGTGCGAGCGCGGCGGCGTCGAGCGCGACCTTGCCGACCTCTCGCAGGTTGGCCTGGCGCAGCTCCGTGAAGCGTGCGAGGAGCGCGGGCGTGGACTTGCCCACCGAATCGGTCCGGAAGGCGAAGCGGTCGAAGGGCGTGAAGGGCACGGCCTCCCCGTGCTCGAGGATGATCTTCATGCGCGGCACCCAGTCCGTCTCCTCGCCGTGGATGAGGTGCCCGATCACATCACGCGGGCTGAACGTGTCCGGTCCTTCGTTTGCGAGGAGCCAGGCCTCGGGCAGCCCGCCCAGCATCGCCTCCAGCGCGCGCGGGGTGCGCTCCAGCACGGCCACCGCGTCGGCGGGTTTCAGCTCCAAGCCCGCCTCTGCATCATGCCGTGCGCGCGGCGGGCGCGTCCGCCACGACGGAGATCGATCCGTCCACCTCGAGGACGGCCAGGCGGCAGTCTGCGATCGTGCAACAGCCGTGGGCACGGAGCGCCTGGAGGAGGTCCTCGTGGGTGACGTGCTCGTCCTGGAGCGCGGCTTCGTAGACGTGTCCGCGCAGGACGAGGATGTGCGCCCGTCCTCGGAGCAGCTTCTCCACCTTCCGGTGTCGCGCCGCGATGAATCCGAGGACGTAGTTGAGGGCGAAGAGGACGCCCGCCGCCACCATCCCTCCCACGAGCGAGGTGTCCGGACCGACCATCGCGTTCTGCACGGCGTTGGCGATGAGGAGAATGAGCGCGAAGTCGTAGGGCGCGAGCTGGCCGACCTCCCTCTTCCCGGAGAGGCGGAAGCCGACGAGGATGAAGACGTAGACGGCCACGGTGCGTACGACGATGCCCGGGATGCCGGAAGGCGTCCCGATCAGGTCGCTCACGGGTTGCGCCGCACCGTCCCCCGGGGGACGCGGCCCCGGAGCTTCAGGCGCTGGACGGGGATCGCCTGCCGTCCGAAGGTGACGATGCGGTGAGGGACCACGCGCTTGAGGATCGCGGGCGGGAGGGCAGCGCCGGCGGACGGGGTCAAGAGGGCCTCCCCCGGCTCGGCCAGGTCCTCGCCGAGCTTGGAGGCCAGGTTCACCTCGAGGCCGAACATGTCCTCGTCGGTGTCGAGGATGTCGCCGTAGCCGATGCCGTAGCTGAAGTGGACCCGCTCGTTCTCGGGCCGGCTCGCGTTGTGGGCCTCGAGGGCGGCGTCCATCTCCAGCACCCCGCGGCAGGCGTCGGCGACGTCGTCGTAGCGCAGGAGCAGGCTGTCGCCCTCGACCTTCACCACCTCGCCACCCGTCTTGGCGACGATCTTCCGCGCGAGCACGGTGACGGCGTCGAAGACCATCAGGAAATGGAGGATCCCGTCGCGCGCGGTGCGCAGGGTGAAGTCGGCGGTGTCGGTGAAGACCACCGCCCGCTTCCGGAACAGGCCCGGGAAGCTCTTGCAGTCCAGCTCGGGGCGGCGCTCCGGGCGGGCCTTCGTCCGCCGTCGCAGGTACGACCGGAGGCGGCGAGTCAGAGGTCCCGATCCCCGGAACATGCTCATCAGGCCTTCCCCGCCTCCGCGAAGGCCTGGTCGATGATGTCGGCGGCCTTGTCCGCGTGGTCCTTGGTGATGTTGAGGGCGGGCGTGATGCGCAGCACGTTCCCGAGGAGGCCGCCCTTGCCGATGATGAGCCCCTTGTCCTTGGCCGCCTCCATCACCGCCGCCGTCTCCTCGGGCGCCGGCTCCTTGCTCTGGCGGTCCTTCACCAGCTCGATGCCCTGCATGAGCCCCATGCCGCGGACCTCGCCGATCAGGCGATGCTTCTCCTGGAGCTTGTCCAGCCGCGCCCGGAAGTGGCCGCCCACCTCCGTCGCGTTGTCCATGAGCCGCTCTTCCGTGATCGTGTCCACGACGGCCTTGGCCGCGGCCATGGTGACGGGGTTGCCGCCGAAGGTCGCGATGGTGGAGCCCTTCCAGGAGTCGGCCACCGCCTGACGGGCCATGGTGAGGCCGACGGGATGCCCGTTGCCCAGGCTCTTGGCCCCCACGATGATGTCGGGCTTCACCCCGTACTGCTCGATGCCGAACCACTTGCCGCCGGTGCGGCCCCATCCCGTCTGCACCTCGTCCGCGATGTAGAGCGTCTCGTGGCGCTTCAGGATGTCGGCCACGATCTTCGGGTACTCCTTGGGCGGCGTGATGAACCCGCCCACGCCCATGATCGGCTCCGCGATGAAGGCGGCCGGCCGTCCGTTCGTGGTCGTCTTGATCACGTCCTCCACGTCCTGCGCGCAGGCGGTGCCGCAGCTCTCCGGCTTCATGCCGAGCGGGCAGCGATAGCAGTAGGGGGCCATGGCGTGGCGGATGGCGGGGTCGTGGACGCCTCCCAGCCGCCAGCCCGCGTGCGCGGTGAGCGACATCGAGAGCATGGTGCGCCCGTGGTAGCCGTGGCGCAGCGCGATCACCTCCGTGCGCTCGGTGTGCAGGCGCGCGGTGAGGATCGCGGTCTCGATGGCCTCGGTGCCGCTGTTGGTGAAGAACATCTTGGCCGGACGCTCGCCCGGGAAGAGCTTCTCGAGCGTCTCCGCGAGCTCGACGATGGGGATGGTGGGGAAGACGGTCGAGACGTGCTGAAGGGTGTGGATCTGCTTCTCGATGGCCGCCACCACCCTCGGGTGGCAGTGTCCGAGCGACACCGTCACGATGCCCCCGAAGAAATCGAGGTACCGCTTGCCGCTGGCGTCGGTGAGCCAACTGCCCTCGCCCTTCACGAAGGGGAGCGGGTCTTTGTAATAGGTGCTGAG
>JBGPBV010000070.1:0-31392 GCA_041481445.1 Vicinamibacteria bacterium | reverse complement strand
TGGCCCTAGGCCCGATCTGACCAGTCTCACCTTACGCCCGTGGGGTGGTGAGCAAGCGGTCAGTCGCGTGACGACCAGCCTCCGGCCGTGCTCGCACGTGCCCGAAGGAACTGGTTGATGAAGATCCTCATCGCGTCGCGGCCGTAGACGGCCGTGCCGCGAGCGGATTCTCCAGGCAGTGATCCGATCGCGCTCACGAACCCGTAGGGAACGATCCCGCCCTCCTCGAGCGCGAACACCATCCCACCCGAGTCGCCGTGCGAGAGCTCCCGGTAGATGAACCACTGCGGGCCGTAGGCGACGGTGCGCGCCCGGATCGACAGGACGGCGGCGCGGTGCCCGGGTGCGGCCAGGTAGAGCTCGTCGGGCAATCCGCCGTCGCGATGCTGGAAGACGGCCAGCCCGAACGGCTCTCCCACGACGGCGTCTTCCAGTTCCAGGATGGCCATGTCGGTCTTGCCGGCGTCACGCTGCCCGGGCGGCGGCCACACGAGCTGGGCGCGTGAGGAGCGCGCCCCGATCGCGACCGCGATCGTGTCGGCGGCGCGGTCCGAGGCGCCCTCTTCGCCGGCCATCACCGTGTGCAGGTCGGCGATGGTGTAGGTGCGATCGCCGGCCGTCCAGAGAAGGCAGTTGCCGGTGTGCTGCTCGTACGCGCCGTCCGGGGTGGCCGACCGGGCGGTGACGGTGCCGACTCGCGTCTGCCAGGAGTCGACGATCGCCTCCGCGGCCCCGACCGGGACGGCCCCCAGCAGGACGAACAGGATTCCCCACGTCTTGCGTCCCAAAGCTTCCATCGGCGGCTCCTTTGCGGGAGCCGCTTGGCCAAGCAGCCCGTCTTGTTAGGTCCAAGATGGGCGGCTAACATCGGGAAGTCCTCGGAACCACGTGGGTATCTCGTCGAACGGAGCCGATGCACCTGCGCTTTGGCGATTTCGTCTTCGACCGTGGAACGCGCCAGCTCCGCCGGGGCGGCGAGGAGCGGCCGCTGGGGCCCAAGGCGTTCGATCTGCTGGATCTCCTGCTGAGCCAACGGCCGAACGTGGTGCCCAGGGAGCGCATCCGCATGCGCCTGTGGCCGGCCGTGGTCGTGTCCGAATCGACGCTGGCGACGGTCGTGGCCGACCTGCGGGCCGCCCTCGACGACGACCCCAAGCAGCCGCGCTTCCTGCGTACGGTGCATGGCGTCGGCTACGCGTTCTGCGCCGAGGCGGCGGCGCTGGGTCCGTCCGACCGGGGGCTATCGGAAGGTGCGACGACCTACCGGCTCGTCCTCCGCGATCGGGAGGTGGCGCTGCATCCGGGCGAGAACCTGCTTGGCCGGGTCGAGAACGGCGTCGTCTGGCTCGATTCCCCGACGGTATCGCGACGGCATGCGCGGATCCTGATCGAGGGCGGATCCGCGATCCTCGAAGACCTCGGGAGCAAGAACGGGACCTTCCTGTGGGAGGAGCGGATCGCGGCGCCCGTCCCGCTCGCCGATGGAGACGTGTTCCGCCTCGGGCGGGTCAGGCTGACGTTCCGGGCCCAGGCGGCCGACCAGGCGACGCACACCGACGGGGGCTAGGCCTCAGCGCTCCGGCGAGGCTCCCTCCGGCAACCAGTTCACGAGAACACGAACGGGCTCCGGCGACGTGAGCGGCAGGTTCACGAGGAACCGCTGGCCGTCCCGAGTGACGGCGAAGCGGTCCTGGAATCCCGGGCGGGACGGCACGTCGAACAGCGGCCGCGGTGTCGTCGCTTCGAAGGACGCGGCGTCGGGCTTGACCCCGACCGCCACCAGGGTCGAGGCCGTGGTGTAGAAAAGCTCTTTGCCGTCTCCCCGCCAACGGGGTTGCCAGCCGTCCCCCGTCGAGATCTGCCATTTTCCCGGGCCTCGCGCCCCCTGCGGCGAGAGGTCGCTCACATAGATTTCCCCGGGCCCCATCACCGCGGACCGATAGACGATCCACCGACCATTGGGAGCAATCGTGCCCATGTGCTCCAGCGCCTCGGTGCCGAGGAAGAGGATCGGCTTGTGCTCCCCGGCGGAAAGCATGGGCAGCAGGAAGAGATCGTTCTCCACGCGAGGGCGCGTCGGAGAGTTGTAGACGAGGAACCGGCCGTCCGGGGACCAGTCCTCGACGTTGAGGGCGGGGCCGGTGGAGGCGAGCACGAGCTCGTCTTCGCCGGAGCCGTTCACGGGCTTCTGGTAGATCTCGCGCACACCCCGTCGGTCCGAGAAGAAGGCGATCCGGCTCCCGTCGGGGGACCAGACGGGGTTGCATTCGTCGGCGGGATCGAAGGTGAACCTCCGGCTCGTTCCCCGCGCCACGTCGAAGATCCAGAGGTCGCGTCGGTTGTTCATGTTGGCAACCGGGTCCACTCGGCAGACAGCCACGCTTCTCTCGTCGGGCGACAGGATGGGCGCGAAGTAGAGGGCCGGCTCGCCGAGCGTCCCGAGCTTCTGGCCCGACCGGTCGAACCAGGTCAGTTGCGTGGGCTGCAACGTGGAACGTGGGCGCCAGGCCAGCACTCCGTTCGCGGAAACGGAATAGATCGCGTTCGGGGCGGGCTGGGCACCCTTGAAGAGCGCCAGCTGCGGGACGACGGGAAGCAGCTCGCCCGAGAGCTTGAGACTCCTGGCGTCGAAGCGCTGGGCCATGAGCGCCTCGTCCTTCACGAACAACAGGTGGCCGGAAGGGGAGTAGGCCGCGTAGTAGTCGCTGGCGACGATACGTTGGCGGAGGTCCGAATCGAGGGAGCCGACGTAGACGCCCTGGACGCCCGGGCGGGCGGCGATGGCGATGGACACGTACAGGTAGTGCCGGCCGTCCGGAAGGAACTGCGGCCAGTACCGAGCGCTCTCGCCCTCGACCAGGGCCCCCAGCGGCTCGGGGTCTCCGCCTCCGGCCGGCATGCGGAAGAGCTTCCCGCCGGCGGACCAGACGATGACGTCCTCGCGACTCCAGGTGGCTCCCGACGGCCAGCCCGGATTCCGGCACAGGGCCTGGGCGGGACCCCCGGACAGGGCGACCTTCTTGACGATCCCGTCCGCGAAGAACGCGACGTGTCGCCCGTCCGGCGACCAGAAGGGACGAAAGCCTCCTTCGCTGCCGGCGAGGGGCACGAGATCGAGGGAATCGAGAGCCCGAACGTACAACTGTGAGACGCCGGCGAAGCCCAGCTGGAGGACGATCTTCCGGCCGTCCGGCGAGACGGCCAGGTCGGGGTCTTCGGACCTCGCGTTGTCCGGAAGGAGGATCTGGAAACGGACCGGCGTTGGGTTCTCCGGCCCTTGGCGGCGAGAGACCAGGCCGAAAGTCACCGCCGCCACGATCGCCGTCGCCGCGACCGCGGTGATCCACCGCCGGCCGCCGGCGCTCCGGACCGGTCCCGACCGCGACGCCCATCTGAGGGCGTGCTTGATTTCCTGGACCGACTGCCAGCGCTCGTTTGGGTCCTTGGCCAGGCAGGTCAGCACCACCTGCTCCAGGGCCGGTGGCGTCAGGGGCTTCAAGGCGGAGATCGGCGTGGGGTCGCGCTCGAGGATCGCCGCCATCACGCTCGGCGCGCTCTGCCCCTCGAAGGCCCGCTGGCCCGCCAGCATCTCGTAGAGGACGAGCCCGAAGGCGAAGATGTCCGTTCGCGCGTCGGCCTTCTTGCCCTCGATCTGTTCCGGCGCCATGTACCGCGGCGTGCCCAGGAGCACGGCCTCGTCGGTGGCCGTGTGCTCGCCGTCTTTCCCGACCGCGGACGACTGGCGCTTGGCCACACCGAAGTCGAGCACCTTCACGCCGGCCCTGGTGACGAAGATGTTCGAGGGCTTGAGATCGCGGTGGATGACGCCGTGCGCGTGCGCGTGCTCGAGGGCATCGGCGATCTGCCCGGCCAGGCGCAAGACGTCGCCCAGGGGGAGCGGGCCCTCCAGGCGCTTGCCCTGCACGAATTCCATCACGAGGTAGTCCGGCCCCACGTCGAAGAGCGTGCAGATGTGCGGGTGGTTCAAGGCCGCCACGGCCAGGGCCTCGTTGCGGAAGCGCTCGCCGAATTGCTCCTTGGAGACCTTGAGGGCGACCGTCCGCTCGAGCCGCGTGTCGCGGGCCTCGTATACCTCGCCCATCCCGCCCTCGCCCACGAAGCGGACGATCTCGTAGGGGCCGAGTCGATCGCCCGGCGAATGGAGCATGGTCAGGACAGTCCGTTCACCAGGACACGGATCGGCTCGCGGGGCTTGACGGGGACGAGCATCAGGAAGCGCTGGCCGTCTCGAGTGACCTCGAAGGCCGTTCCCGGCTCTTCGACCAATCCGGGATCGAAGAGCCTGCGCGGTGGCTCCGATTCGAACGTCGGACCATCCGTCCTCACCCGCGCGGCCAGGATTCCGGATCCGGTGGCGAAGAAGAGCTCCTGGCCATCGCGCCGCCATCGGGGCGCCCAGCCCCCGCCGCTCGAGATCTGCCACGTCCCCGACCCCGCCTGGCCCTGTGACGAGAGTTCGCGCACGTAGATCTCGAATCGGCCGTGCTGCGTGGAGCGATAGGTGATCCAGCGACAGTTCGGCGCGACGGCGGCCGAGTCCTCGAGGCTCTCCGTCGCCACATACGGGATGGGCCTCTTCTCTCCGGACGGAGCCAGGGGAAGCACGAAGAGGTCCTGAAGGCTCCCGGGGCGCGGCGCGTTGTACACGAGGAAACGGCCGTCCGCCGACCAGTCCGTCACGTTCAAGGGCGAGTCCTTGGAGGCGAGGAGGAGCTCGTCCTCTCCAGAGCCATCCGCACGCTTCTGATAGATCTCCGGCACGCCTCGGCGGTCGGAACGGAACGCGATCCGCGTCCCGTCCGGAGACCAGGCGGGACCGCAATCGTAGTGTGAATCGAAAGTGAGCCGGCGGCTCGCTCCTCCCGCCACCGCGACGATCCAAATGTCGGCGTTCGTTCCCGTTTCCTCTCGACAGATGGCCACGCTCTTCTCGTCGGGCGACAAGACCGGACGATAGTAGATGGCGGGCTCGCCCAGGGTCCCGACCCTTCGGCCCGATCGATCGAACCAGGTCAGCTGTTTGGTCTCTGCGGGCGATCCGGTGTGCCAGGCCAGCACGCCGCTCGCGGACACGGAAAACTGCGCCAAGCCGGGGAGGCCCGTGAGGGCGGCCACCTGGTCGACGAGCACACGAGGCTCACCCGACAGCTCGAGCCGCTGCGCGTCGAAGGGCTGGACCATGAGTGCTCCATCCTTGATGAAGAGGAGGCGGCCGCTGGAGTAGGCGGCGTTGTATGCCGTCGCAACGATCGGTTTGCGGAGATCGGAGTCGAGCGCCCCAACATATATCCCGTGGTCCTCCGGGCGAGCGGAGCGGGAAAGGTACAGATAGTGCCGGCCATCCGGGAGGAACTGGGGCCAGACGCGCGCCGTCTCACCGGCGGCAAGCGGACCGAGCGATCGCGGGTCCCCGCCACGGCCCGACACGCGGAAGAGCCTTCCGCTGTCCGAGAAGACGATGACGTCTTCCTGGCTCCACGTGGCGCCGACCTGGTTGACGAGCGGGCACAGGGTCTGCGCCGGGCCACCGGACAGGCTCATCTTCCTGAGACCCCCGGGGACGGCGAGGAACCCGATCTGCCTTCCGTCGGGAGACCAGAAGGGATGCGCTCCCCCTTCGGCGCCCGCCACGGCGGTGACCGTGACGGCGCCGAGTGGCCGCAGGAAGAGCTGAGGGAGCCTTCCGGGGAAGAGCAGCGAGAACGCGATCTGCCGACCGTCAGGCGAGACGGCGAGCGGCTCCGTCCAGCGAAGCATGGCCTTTTCCGGCAGCACGACTTCGAATCGCATGGCCAGGGGCCTGGCCGTCCTCCGGTCGCGCACGATCGAGAACCCGACTGCGACACCGAGGAGCGCGGTGGCGACGACGACGGTTGTCCAGGCGCGAGCGGAGCGGTGCGCGGATACACCCTCCGGCCGGGATGCCCGGGCCAGGCCGTGCCTGAGCTCCCGGAACGACTGCCAGCGCTCGCGGGGGTCCTCGGCCAGGCAGGTCATCACCACCTGCTGCAGCTCGGTGGGCGCGATGAAGGCTGGACGGTCGTGCGGTACGGAGCGATGGCCGGTCAGCATCTCGTAGAGCAGCAGCCCGAACGCAAAGATGTCCGTGGGCGCGTCGGCCATGTGGCCGCGGCTCGAAAGGCCGAAAGCAAGGACCTTCACTCCGGTCGGGGTCACCCGGATGTTCGCTGGCTTGAGGTCACCGTGGACGACGCCGTGGCGGTGTGCGTGCTCGAGGGCGTCCACAATTTGGAACGCCAAACGGACCGCCTCGCCTGCCGGCAGCGGGCCACGCAAGGGCGTCCCTTCCGCGTACTCCATGACGACGTAGTCCGGGCCCACGTCGAAGAGCGCGCAGATGTGGGGATGGTTCAAACCCGAGGCGACGACAGCACCGCTGCGGAAACGCTCGGCCAACGGTTCCCCGGCGAAATGCACCGCGACCGTCCGCTCGAGCCGCGTGTCGCGGGCCTCGTATACCTCGCCCATCCCGCCCTCGCCCACGAAGCGGACGATCTCGTAGGGGCCGAGTCGATCGCCCGGCGAATGGAGCATGACCCGGCTAGAACCGCAGTTTCAGCCCGAGCTGGACTTGCCGCTCCGTCGTGCCACAGGCGGCGCAGGCGGGGTTCGAGAGCATCGCGGTGATCCTTCCGAAGCCGGGGTTTCCAAGCTGGGCGTTGGGCGGCGCGAACTGCGGATGATTGAGCAGATTGAAAGCCTCGATCCGCAGCTCGGACTCGACGCGCCCGAAGCGGGTCATCTTCGTCAGCGAGAAGTCGACGTTGAACTGGCCGGGCCCGCGCACGATGTTCCGGCCCGCGGTGCCGAAGGTGCCGGTGGCGTCGGCGGTCCTCGCGAACGCGGCCGGGTCGAACCACTGCTCGACCGTGGGCTGGGCTGCGCCGCCGTCGCCGATCCGGTCAGGCCGGTTGACGAAGACGCCGGTCGAGAGCATCTGCCCCGTCTGCGTGATCGTGACGGGCAGGCCCGTGCGCCAGTAGACGATCCCGTTGACCTGCCAGCGGCCGAGGACGCTCGTCCGCGCAAACGGCAGCTCGTAGAGCCAGCTCGAGCTGAGGGTGTGGGTCACGTCGTAGTCGGCTGGCCCGCGGTTGTAACCGGGGTCGTACACGTTCGTGAGGGTCACTCCCCCGTCGTTGTCCGAGGCGAGGTCGATCACCTTGCCGAACGTATAGGAGTTGAGGAACGAGAGACCGTTCGCAAAGCGCCGCTGGAGCTTCACGAGCAGCGCGTGATAGGCGAGGGTCCCCGAAGTCTGGACGGTGCCCACGGTGCCGAGAGCGGGAGAGAGCCGGGCGTAGGGCCGGTTCACGTTGGGGTCGGTGACTCCCACGATCGGGAAGGCCTGGTTCTGGTCCGTCTTCACGACGAGCTGCCCGCCCTTCGAGCCCACGTACGCGACTTCCACGAGAGAGTCCCGGCCGAGCTGCTGCTGAACGTTCAGGTTCCAGTTCGCCGCGTACGAGTCGCGGGCGTCGATGTCGAAGGCCGACCGCGTGTTCCCGGCCGGGGGCAGGTCGGGGTCGACGGCGGGGAGAGGCGGCAAGCCCTCGGAGAGCTTGAGGGTGGTGCCGAAGCCCGTGGTCTGGGCGGTGGCGCGCAGGAACGGCGGGTTCTGCGCCTTGGAGGAGGAGGTGCCGCCGGCGCCCGCGTTCCAGAACACTCCGAACCCACCCCGAAGGACCGTGCGGCCGTTTCCCCTCGCGTCGTAGGCGAAGCCGAGCCGGGGTCCGAAGTCCTTCTTCGAGTAGGTCTGCAGATACCGGCCGACCGCGACCCCGTCGATCACGGCGTCGTCCGAGGCGACCACGAACCGGCCCGTGGAGGGATCGAAGTTGGACTGCCGGTCGTCCTTCTCCACCCACGGGACGAACACGTCCCAGCGCAGGCCGAGGTTGAGCGTGAGCCGGGAGCGGACGCGGAAATCGTCCTGGACGTAGACGGCCCATTCCGTCCGCTTCTCCGTGTAGGTCTCCTCGCCGATGAGGCTCCGGCTCCGGCTGCTGGCGTAGCCGAGGAGGAAGCTGGCCACGTCGTAGCCCGAGCCGGCGTCCAGGCGACACGGCGCGGGCTGGCCTCCGCAGTTCGAAGTGAGATTCGAGTTGAAGACGAACTGACCGGTGATGCTGTCCGCGTTCAGGATCTCCCGCGAGCGGAAGGTCGCGCTGCCCCCGGCCTTGAACGTGTGGTGCCCACGGATGAGCGTCACGTTGTCCAGGACCTGCAGAGTGCCGAGGTTCGCAGTGAGGGGCTGACCGCTGCCCAGGCGCAAGCCCGTTCCCGCGAATTGGATCGCGCTCATGCCCGAAGTGTAGGGGCCGAGGTTGACGTTGGGGATCCCCATCTCTTGCGCGACGTTCTCGCCGTAGCCGACGGGCAGGCCATGCAAGTCGAAGGAGCTGTAGCCGAGGCGCAGCTCGTTGAGCCAGCGCGGGCCCAGCGCGTGCGTGTCGTTGAAGGCGATGCTCTGGGCTCGGATGCGACTGTCCCCGGCGACGCCGCCGTCGCCGCGCGGCAGGGACGGCGGCAGGACGCGATGGCTCTCCTGGAAGCTGTAGCGCAGGAAGAATCGGTTCGCTCCGCTCACCGCGTGGTCGACCTTCACGTCGAACTGGTCGTCCTGCCGCTCGAGGCGGGGGTTGATGACGTAGTTGTCGACGATCTGGCCGTTCGCGCGGCGGCCTTCCGTATTCGGCGGGGGAATGAGCTGCTCCATGACGTTCCGGGCGGCGGGATCCCAACGCGGAGCCGGGATGACGTTTCCGGGGAAGGGTCGGCCGGTCAGGGGGTCGTAGATGACCTGGTTGATCTCGGAGAAATCCCCTTTGCGCATCGCCGCTGAGGGAACGGTGGAGACGCGGTTCACTCCCTGCTCGATCCGCGTCCCCTGGTAGTCCGCAAAGAAGAAGGTCCGGTCCTTCCGAAGAGGGCCGCCCACGGTCCCCCCGAACTGGTGCTGGCGGAAGGGGGCACGGGCGATCCCGGCCCGGTTGTTGAAGAAGTTGTTGGCGTCGAGCGCGTCGTCGCGCAGGAAGCCGAACGCCCCGCCGTGGAACTGGTTGGAGCCCGACCGGATCTGCAGGTTGACGACGCCGCCCAGCGACTTTCCGAACTCGGCCGCGTAGGTGCCCGTCTGCAGCTTGAACTCGTCGAGCGCATCGACGCTCGGGAACACCACCACCGACTGGAGCCAGCTCTCGTTGTTGTCGACGCCGTCGAGCAGGAACGTGTTGTCGCGCGCGCGCTGGCCGCTGGCGGAGAAGGAGGCGGAATCGCGCCAGGCCAGGCCGCCCGCCCCGTCGATGTTGGATCCGATGACGCCCCGTGTGACACCCGGAATCGTGCGGGTCAGGCTCACGAAGTTCCGTCCGTTGAGGGGCAGGTCCTGGATCTGGGTCGCACCCAGGGTGGCACTCAGGTCCGAAGACGACGTCTGGACGAGCGGATTTTCGGCCTGCACGGTCACCGAGTCGGCGCGGTCGCCGAGGTCGAGCCTGAGCTCGACGCGCACCTTCTGGTCCACGGTGACCAGGACTCCGGTCAAGGACGCCTGCCTGAAGCCCGCCGCCTCCGCGGCCACCAGGTAGGATCCGGTGGCGATCAGCGGTGCCGCGAACATCCCGGTGGAGTCGGTGGTCACCTCGCGTGTGAGTCCGGTCGCGGCGTGGGTCAGGGTCACGCGTACGCCCGGAATCACGGCCCCGCTCGCATCCTTGACCGTTCCGAGGATCGTGCCGCTGACGGCTTGCGCGCGGGCGAGGGTGGGTGCGAGGGTGGCCAGGAGGCACAGGCCCAGCAGCCGCAGCGGCGATGCGGCCGCGGTCCCGTTCCCTGTCAATGATGACCTCCACGGCAGGCGGCGCGAGGATTGTAGCCGGGAAACCAGCGTTGGCGGTGGCTTTCCAGGGGCCGAGCTGGAATCGAGCCGTGGAGCTCGCGCACCTGCCCGGAGGCGAGCGCGGCTGGCCCGTGAGGACCCCGACTCGGCCCATTCGCGCTACAACGCCCTCCTCCGGCGGCTGACGGGCTTCGAGAGCGCGCTCGAGCGCGTGGGGCTAGCCGACTAGAAGCCTCGCTTGCGCGCGCGCAGGTTCCGGCGGCTGCCCTTCGGACGCGAGCGGGGCCCCGGAGCGAAGCTCGACGGCCGGCGAGTGAAGCCGCCGGGCTGGGATCCCATGGCCCCGGCCGGCCTCTCGGTGGCCGCGTCGACGCGGATGGCGCGGCCGCGCACCGCGAACCCGTTGAGCTTCTCCAGGGCCGCCGTGGCCTGTTCGGCCGTCGACATCTCGACGAAGGCGAACCCCCGCGGGCGCCCCGAGTCACGGTCGGTGGGGAGGGTGACGCTCACGACCTCCCCCGCCTCTGCGAAGAGGGTCTTCAGGTCGTCCTGCGTCGTGTCGAAGTCCAGGTTGCCGACGAACAGTTTGGTCTGAATGGGATCCCTGCTTTCTTCGTGCTAAGAGGTCGAGCGCGGCGGCGATGCGAGCGTGCCGCCCTCGCCGGCGGAGGCGTCCGCCTGGGCCTTGGAGGGCCCTGGCGTTCGCGGGAGCGAGAGCCTCCCGCGCTTGGGCGGGGTGTGACTCTCGCGGTAGGCCGCCAGGTCGCCTTCCGTCACCACGATGCCGTCGGCTCCCTGCAGCTCGGCGCCGGCCAGCTCGCGCAACAGCTTCTGGTAGCAGATGTCGGGCCCGTCCTGCAGGAGGGCCTGGCGGTTGGCAAAGGCGGCCAGCGCGATCGAGAGGGTGTAGCGGCCCGCCTGGTCGCCCCGCTGCGCGCTGAGCACGTACTCGCGCCGATCCGAGACGTCGTGGAAGCCCAGGTACTGAATGGCGATCCGCTGTGATCCCGCCGATTCACGCGCGCGCCCGATCACGGCGTGGTGCGATCCCGGCCTCGGACGGATGCGAAAGGACTCACCTCTCGACAGGACCATCTCTTCGCCGTCGGAGACGAGGCGAACAGGTGCGGGCATGCTGCACTCTTCCTTCCCAAGCCGCTCACTCGCCCGGCGGAGACGAATGGTGGCCATGCGGAGGGCGTCAATGTCCGCGGCGAGCCCCCCAATCGGCGACCGGAACGGCTAGACGCGGCTCCAGGAGATCGTGTTGGCCAGCACCTCGAGCACCGCGATGTAGGTGGGCTTGTGTCCGTCGCGGGCGATGCGCGCGCTGGCGCCCGCCGAGAGCTGCTTGCTGCGCAGGAAGGCGATGGCGGAGAGGAGGAAGCGATTGCCCTGGGTGTGCGTGTCGGATCCGTCCTGGAGCATCGGGTGTGGCGATGACGGTGGGGCGGTCACCGGCGCCTGCCGGAGACGGACGACGCTGGTGCCGGCGAGAACGTGCGGGCAAGCTCGAGGGCATGCGCGCGCTGGTCGGCGGAGGGCGGCAGCAGCCAGCCGTGCGACGGATGCAAGCGGTTCTCCGCCGGGTCGTTCAGACCGAGCCAGGCACGGACGGCGGCGACCACACGAGACACGAGCGAAGTCATCTGGATTGCCTCAGAGGCCAGGGGCGGGAAGCTGCGGCGGTCTCGTGACCTTACGCAGATCCGTGGCGGGGACGAAACCGCGAATCTGGGGGCCCGCTCGAGGGTCACCGACAGGATACCACGAAGCGGCCGCCGCCGCCGCCGGTGAGGCGCTCGAAGGGTGCTTCCACCGCCCTTCGCCGACCCGTTGGAGGGCGATGAGACACAACTGTATCTGACAAAGATTCAGTTGTGCTATAGTCGTGCCGTGCCCGAACCGATCGAACCCCGTTGGCTCGTCCTCATCCACCAGATCCCGCCCCAGCCCGGCTACCTGAGGGTCAAGGTCGGGCGGCGCCTGCAGGGGCTGGGGGCGGTGGCGGTGAAGAACTCCGTCTACGTGCTCCCGCGAAGCGACCAGGCGCTGGAAGACTTCCAGTGGGTGCGCCGGGAGATCGTGGCCGGCGGCGGCGACGGGTCGGTCTGCGAAGCGCGGTTCGTCGAGGGGCTCTCCGACGACTCGGTGGAGGCGCTCTTCAACGCCGCTCGCGACGCCGATTACGACGACCTGGCCCGCGAGGCCCGTGCCCTCCAGGCCAGCCTGGGCCGCCCTCGAAAGCGCCCCCGCGCGAGTGAGCAGATCGAAGCGGCGCTGGCTCGGCTACGGAAGCGGCTGGCCGAGGTGGCGGAGCTCGATTTCTTCGGGGCGAGCCGACGAAGCGCCGTGGAGGGTCTGCTGGCGTCGATCGAATCCGCCCTGCGGCCCCCGCGCTCGGAGACGGCGCCGAGCTCCGCCTTTCCGGGAGAAGTCCGAGGGCGGACGTGGGTGACCCGCCGCGGCCTGCACGTCGACCGCATCGCCAGCGCCTGGGCCATCCAGCGGTTCATCGACCCGGAGGCCCGGTTCCGCTTCGTACGCGGCGAGGAGCCCCCCGTGCCCGGCGAGCTGCGCTTCGACATGTTCGAGGCCGACTTCACCCACGAGGGCGACCGGTGCACGTTCGAGGTGTTGCTCCGGCGCTTTGCCCTCGAGGACAAGGCCCTCGCGCGCCTCGGGGAGATCGTCCACGACGTGGACCTGAAGGATGGCAAGTTCAACCACCCGGAGACAGTCGGCCTCGACCATCTCATCGCGGGAATCGCCATGCGCCACAAGGAGGACGAGGCCCGGCGGCGCGACGGAGGCGCCGTCTTCGAGGCGCTCTACGAGTACTTCAGGAGGAAGAGGTGACGGAGACGCGCATCCTGACGCGCCGCGACGTCCAGGCCCTGCTCGGCTGGGACGAGTGCATTGCCGCCGTGGAAGGCGCGTTCCGGCTGCACGCGGAGGGGCGGAGCCTCCCGCCCGGGGTCCTGGGAGTCAGGGCACCCGAGGGCGGATTCCACATCAAGGCCGCCGGCCTGGACCTCGGCCGCCTCTACTTCGCGGCCAAGACGAACGCGAACTTCCCGGACAACCCTCGCCGTCACGGCCTCCCCGCCATCCAGGGCGTGATCGTGCTGTGCGATGCCACGGACGGGCGTCCGCTGGCGGTGATGGACTCGATCGAGGTGACGATCCGACGCACGGCCGCGGCGACCGCGGTCGCGGCCAGGCACCTGGCCCGGCCGGAAGCCCGCACCGCGACGATCTGCGGCTGCGGAAGCCAGGGCCGGGCGCAGCTCCGCGCGCTCCTGCGCGTGCGCCCCCTGGCGCGCGCCTTCGCCTTCGACGCCGACCCTGCCGCCGCGCGGTCGTATGCGCGGGAGATGTCGCGGGAGCTGGGCATCGACGTGACGCCGGTCGAGAGCTTCCCGGGAGCGCTGGCCCGGAGCGACGTCTGCGTCACCAGCACGCCGTCACGCAAGGCGTTCCTCCTCCGCGAGCACGTCCGGCCGGGGACGTTCGTCGCCGCCGTCGGCGCGGACAGCTCGGACAAGCAGGAGCTGGACCCGGAGCTGATGGCGGCGGGAGTGGTGGTGACGGACGTGCTGGAGCAGTGCGCCGCGATCGGGGACCTCCATCACGCGCTGGAGAAGGGAGCGATGTCGCGCTCCGACGTCCACGCGGAGCTGGCCGACCTCGTGGCCGGGCGCAAGCCCGGACGGCGCTCGGCGGAGGAGATCACCATCTTCGACTCGACGGGGACGGCGCTCGAGGACGTCGCGGCGGCGGCGGTGGTCTACGAGAAGGCGCTGGCCGGCGGCGTGGGTCTCACCGTCGCCCTGGGGGAGTAGGCGCGTGGACCCGCGGTGTTCCCGGCGTTCGAGAAGAGGTGAGAGATGACGGCCAGGGGCGGAGTCGCGGACGCGCTGAGGTCGGTGGACGAGCACTTCGAGGAGGCCAAGCGAGCGCTCCTCGAGCTGGCGCGGATCCCCAGCGTGTCGGCGCCAGGCTTTCCCGCGCAAGAGGTCCGTCGCTCGGCCGTCGCCTTCGCCGAGCGGCTGCGCCAGACGGGCCTCGAGAACGTGCGCGTCCTGGAGATCCCCGGCGTCCATCCGTACGTCTACGGGGACTGGCGGAAGCGAGCGGGGGCACCGACGCTCGTGTTGTACGGCCACCACGACGTGGTGCCGCCCGGGCGTCCCGAGCGCTGGACGAGCCCGCCCTTCGAGCCGGTGCAGCGCGGCGGGCGCCTCTACGGCCGGGGCACCGCCGACGACAAGGGCGGCATCCTCGTCCACGTGGCCGCCGTGGCCGCCTACCTGCGGAGCGCGGGCGCGCTGCCCTGCAACGTGAAGTTCCTGATCGAGGGCGAGGAGGAGATCGGCTCGGAGAACCTCGCCCGCTTCCTGGGGCACTACAAGAAGCTGCTGGCGGCCGACGCCGTCGTGCTCTCGGATACCGCGAACTTCGACACCGGCGTGCCCGGGCTGACCTACCGGCTGCGCGGGCTGTGCCAGGTGGACGTCGAGGTGCGTTGCCTGGAGCGGCCCGTGCACAGTGGCCAGAGAGGCGGGCTCGTTCCCGACCCGGTGCAGATCCTGAGCCGGCTCATCGCCGACCTGACCGCCCGGGACGGGTCGCTCGACATCCCGGGCCTCTACCGGAGAGTCGCCAGGACCCCGCCGCGGGAGCGGGCGCGACTACGCCGGCTCCCGTTCGACGCGCGGAGGATCGCACGCCAGGCCGGGCTGCGGCCGGGCGTGAAGCTGACGGGCGAGAAGGGATACTCGCCGTTCGAGACGCTCTGGACGCGCCCGTCGCTGACCGCCATCGCATTCGAGGCGCACCCGATCGCCGGATCGTCGAACCAGATCCTCGACTCCGCCCGGGCACGCCTCTCGATGCGCACGGTGCCCGACATGGACTCGCGGGAGGCGGGCGAGCTCCTCGTGCGCAAGCTCACGAAGAACCCACCGCACGGCGCCCAGGTCGAGGCGCGCATCGTGCGCAGCACGCCCTGGTGGCAGACGGATCCCGAAGGCCCCGCCTTCGAAGCCGCCCGGCGCGCCCTCGAGAAGGGCTTCGGAAAGCCGGCGGCCCTGATGGGCGCGGGTGGCTCCATCGGCTTCGTGCAGCCGTTCTCGGACTTCCTGAAGGGCGCCCCCTGCCTCCTCACCGGCGTGGAGGATCCCGAGTGCGGGGCGCACTCCGAGAACGAGAGCCTTCACCTGGGCGACTGGAAGAAGTGCATGCGGGCCGCCGTCCACCTCTACGACGAGCTGGCGCGCGTCCCGAGCCTGCGATGAGGGAGACGTCGCCCGCGCCCTCGTGCTCCGTCGCCCTTCTCGCTCGATACTTCCTGTGGCTCGGCACCACGGGCTTCGGCGGACCGATCGCGCTGGTGGGCTTCATGCAGCGTGACCTCGTCGAGGAGCGCCGGTGGTTCACCGCCGAGGAGTACCGCGAGGGGCTGGCGCTGGCCCAGCTCGCGCCCGGCCCGCTGGCGGCGCAGCTCGCGATGTATCTCGGATGGGCGCGCGGCGGGGCGAGCGGAGCCGCCCTCGTCGGGCTCGCGTTCGTCCTGCCCTCGTTCGTGATGGTGCTGGCGCTGGCGATCGCGTACCTGCGTTTCGGCGGGCTGGCCTGGATGCAGGGGGCCTTCTACGGGATCGGGGCCGCCGTCATCGCCATCATCGCGCGCAGCGCGTTCAAGCTGACGCGTCTCACGCTGGCCCGCGACCCTCTCCTCTGGGGGCTGTTCGGGGTGGCGGCGCTGGTGACGGCGTGGACGGAGTCCGAGGTCGTGTGGGTGTTCCTGGGAGCGGGGGCGCTGGCGGTGCTGGCGCGATCGCCGCGGCTCAGGAAGCGCTCGCGGGTCCTGGGGCTCGGCCTCCTTCCCGCCGGCCTCTTTGCCGGCCTCTCCGGTCCGGCTCCGACCGAGACCCTCTGGCGCATCGGCTGGTACTTCGCCGAGGCCGGGTCCTTCGTGTTCGGCAGCGGGCTCGCCATCGTCCCGTTCCTCCACGGCGGCGTGGTACGGGAGTTCGGCTGGCTGAGCGAGCGGCAGTTCCTGGACGCGGTCGCCGTCGCGATGATCACGCCCGGGCCGGTGGTGATCACGGTGGGATTCATCGGCTACCTCGTGGCCGGTCCCGCGGGCGCGGTCGTCGCCGCCCTCGGAACGTTCCTGCCGTGCTACCTGTTCACGGTCATCCCCGCGCCGCACTTTCGACGCTGGTCGCGCCACGACAGCATCCGCGCCTTCGTGGACGGCGTGACCGCGGCCGCGACGGGAGCCATCGCGGGGGCGGCCTTCGTCCTCGGCCGCCGGGCGATCGTGGATGCCGGAACCCTCGCCATCGCGGCGGTGGCGCTGCTCGTCGCCTGGCGATTCCGCAAGGTGCCGGAGCCCTTGATGATCCTCGCCTCCGGAATCGTGGGGGTGCTGCTCAAGGGGGTCGCGTGAAGGCGGCCTGCCCTTCGGCTAGGCCGGAGTCCATAATCCTTGGGGGCGGGACGACGTGGATCGCGAGGCCCGTCGAAGGAGGCCGTCGAATGCATCTCAGGATCGGATGGAGGCTGGTCGCGCTGGCCGCCTTGATGGCGAACGCGACGGCCGCGGGGGCGGAGAGCGCCCGGCTCGACACGGGCCGGATCGAGGAGATCACGGGGCTCAAGGGCACCTTCGCCGAAGCCGAAGCCGTGTTCAAGGTGACGTCGCCACGGACGGACACGAGAGTCTCGGTCGACGGCTGGGTCATGCCGCCCTTCATGGGGCTGACCTCGTGGGCGTCCTTCCATTCCACCCCCGCCGGCAAGACGATGGTGATGGGCGACCTCGTCCTGTTCCAGGACGAGGTGAACCCCGTGCTCAGCGCGCTGCTCGAATCCGGGCTCGAGGTCACCGCGCTCCACAACCACTTCTTCTTCGACGAGCCGAAGGTCTACTTCATGCACATCGGAGGCGAAGGCACCACGGACCAGGTCGCGAAAGCCGTCCGCGCCGCTCTCGACAAGGTGAAGGACGTCCGCGCGAAGGTGGCGAGCCCGGCCACCGGCTTCGGGCTTCCCCCGATGCCGCCGACGAGCGCCATCACCGGCAAGACCGTGGAGGACATCGTCGGCGTCAAGGGGCAAGCGAACCAGGGGATGCTCAAGGTCGTGATCGGCCGAACGGCGAAGGCCGGAAGCGCGGGCGACGTCAGCAAGGAGATGGGCGTGAACACGTGGGCCGCCTTCGCCGGGACCGACGACGACGCGGTCGTGGACGGAGACTTCGCCATGCTCGAGAGCGAGCTTCAAGGCGTCCTGAAGGCGCTGCGGAAGGCGGACATCAACATCGTGGCCATCCACCATCACATGGCGGGCGAGACGCCGCGGTACCTGTTCCTGCACTACTGGGGCCGGGGGCGCGTGGAGGCGCTGGCGCGAGGCGTGAAGTCGGCCCTGGCCACGCAGGCGCAGTAGCGAACGGAAGCGGCGCCGGATGAGAGAGGCTCCGTGCCCGACTGGTCAGGGAGCAGGTGTCCGGCGGGTAGCGGAGCCGCCAGGTGAAACGGGTCCGAGATAACGGTCGAGCCAGGGGAGAACCTCGCGGGCCACGGCCTCGATCACCAGGGCGTGACCGAACTCGAGGACAACGTGCCGTTTGTGCTCGGGCGGAGATCCCAGCAGGACGAACAGCGGGCGTTGCGACGTTTCGAATGGCGTGTCGTAGTCGTAACGGCCATTCAACATGAGGGTCGGTATGCGCACGCGCGGCGCATAGTTGAGCGTATCGATTTCGGGCGCCACCGGTTCCCCGATCCCGGCCCCCTGAAGCACGGTGGTCTTCAGGCGCGGTTCGAGAGCGCTCAGGATCACACCGGCCTCCGCGCCCTCGCTCAGGGCGTACAGGGCAAGACGAGTCCGGTCGACGTCCGATCGCGCTTCGAGATAGTCGATGGCGCGTCCGAGATCCCTCGACCACGCAATTCGCAGCTCGCGTTCTGCGAAAGGTCCGATCTGCTCGAACGTCGCCCGCTCGAACGTCCCTTTGTACACCGGGTAGAGCAACGCTCGTCCGCTCCGGATGATGAAGTCCATCCAACGAAGCGAGAGGTCGCGGCTCGACCGCAGACGGAAGGCGTCTCCCGCGGGAAGGATGATGATGGTCTGGTACGGCGGCGACGCGTTCTTGGGCAGGAAGAGATGCGCGCGCATGCGCTCGCCGCCATAGGCGGCGTCGAAGGCGACGGTGTCCTTCCGCCAGATCTCCGTCTCGTCGGTCCCCTCGACGACGGCGTTCAGCGGCGTGCGATCGTAGGCGTATTGCCTCCGATACACCGCAAAGATGTCATCGCCGACCGGTTTCTGCTTCCGGGCGTCACGAACGAGCGCCTCGATCCGGACGGGGGCGGTCACGGCCGCCGGCAACGGCCGTAGGTATTTCGCAAGGCGGAAGCCGTAGTCCGGCGCCCTCTCGAAGGGTCCCTTCGCATCGTAGTCCGCGAACATGTCCATCGGCTCGTCCCAGGCGCCGCCCAGGAGGAATCGGCCGTGGTTCGTCTCGGTCCAGCACCATTCCTTCACGTTGCCTGCCATGTCGTACGTGCCGAACGGGCCCAGGCCGCCGTAACTGCCGACCGGCGCCGGGCCCTTTTCGCCGAAGTTGCTGACCCAGAGGATGTCCGCGAAGCGGCTCAGGCCCGCCGCACCATACCAATGATGGATCGTGGGCAGGCTCTTGCCGGCGAAGGCCGCGTACGCCGCCGCCTCGTACCAGCTCACGCCACCCACCGGAAGCTCGGCCTGGCCGTCGGCATACGTTCCAGACTTCCACGTCGCCGGCCCCGGCCGTCCGGTGGCGTCACGAAATCTCGCGACGGCCCCTGCCCACGGCACGGATCGGCCGCCGTCCATGAATGGCTCCCGCCAATACTCGCGCCGGCGGTAGCCGCCCTGATCGACGAACTCCTTGAACTGCCGGTTGGTGACCTCGAATCGGTCGATCCAGTAGTCGTCGCTCACGCCGACGAGGCCCGCCCGGACGGGATCGGGATCTCCGACCACGCGCACCATGCCCGGCGGCACCGCGTCCACCGGATCCAGCCGGTAGCGCAGCGCCGGCGGGGATCCGGAGCCTTCGATCGTCTGGAAACCAGCCTTGGAGATCCGCACTCGGAAGAGGCTGCGGGGAATCCGGACGCGGTCGAGCGGCGTGCGGCCCAGGGAAAACCAGCTCGTCGTGGGCGTGCCGTACGGGGCCAGGGCCACGTCGGCGCCCGCGGGGTCGGTAGTCACGACCGCCGGGATCGAGGCGTCGAGCCACAGTTGGTACAGGTGCCGATCGTCGGGCAGGACGTCGAGCGCCTGACGCGTGAGGAGGAACGCCTCGACGTAGTCGCCATGATTCGAGAGCCGCTGGATCTCGGGGGCGGCCACCGTGCGCGCCCAGCGAGCGCGGGAGGTGGCCACGCGCCATCGCCAGGTCCCGGCCACAACCGTGAGGATCGCGAGCAGCACGGTCACGATCACCACCGGCCGGCGGAAGAGCGCTCCCACGCTGGGTGGGGGCGGCAGGTTCCGCGCCCCGATGACCGCA
This sequence comes from Vicinamibacteria bacterium, assembly GCA_041481445.1. GTDB lineage: Bacteria > Acidobacteriota > Vicinamibacteria > Fen-336 > Fen-336 > AA29. Next base: position 11,932 of record JBGPBV010000070.1, on the reverse strand, counting down.
TCGAGGGCGGACACGAGATCGGGCACCGTGTCGAACCGGTCGCCGGGGGATTTGGCCAGGCACCGACGCACGATGTGCGACAGAGCGGGCGGCACGTCCCGGCGGAAGTCCGAGAGGTCCGGAGGCTCCAGCGTCAAGACGGCGTCGAGGGTCCCGAGAGTGCTCTCCGCCTTGAACGGCCGGCGGCCGGCGAGCATCTCGTAGAGGACGGCCCCGAGCGCGAAGATGTCCGCGCGGCGATCGACGACCTCGCCGCGCACCTGTTCCGGGGCCATGTAGCCCGCGGTGCCGGCGACGAGGGAGTGCGTGGTCCCGGCGGGAACGTCCGGCGAGGGTGAAGCCGGCGGTGCGGCGTCGTGCAGGGTGGCGAGGCCGAAATCGAGGATCTTCACGCGGCCGTCGAGGGCCAGGAAGATGTTCTCCGGCTTCAGGTCGCGATGCACGATGCCCCGCGCGTGCGCCGCCCCCAACCCGCGCGCGACCTGGAGAGCGACGTCGAGGGCCGCGTCCACGGAGAGGGCGCCCGCGCCCAGACGCGCGCGCAACGGCTCGCCTTCCAGGCACTCGGTCACGAGGTAGGGGGCGCCGTCGTGATCGCCGACGTCGTACACGGTCAGGACGTTGGTGTGATTGAGGGTGCCGGCGGCGCGCGCCTCCTGCTGGAACGCGCGCACCCTCTCGTCGGCGTCCGAGGGATGCGGGAGAAGGAGCTTGATGGCCACGTCGCGCCCGAGGCGCTCGTCGCGCGCCCGCCACACCTCACCCATCCCGCCCGCGCCCAGCCGCCTTTCGACGGTGTAGGAAGCGACACGATCGCCCGGCTGGACGCTCCACCCCTCGCGGGCGATCTGCCGCGCGAAGACGTCGAGCGCCGGCGTCGCGAGGAAGTCGCCCGATTGCTCGGCCGCGGTCAGCAGCGACGCGATCTCGTCCCGCAGCCCGGCATCCGGGCCACACGTACGGGCGAGGAAATCCGCCCGCTCGCCGGCGGGATGTTCCACCGTTTCCATGAAGAGCTGCTCGACTCGATGCCAGCGGTCAGTGGGCATGGGCGGCCGTCAGCCTTCGATAGAGCCACGCCCGCGCGAAGGCCCAGTCCGTATGAACCGTGCGGGCCGATATCCCGAGCGCCTCCGCCGTCTCCTCGATGGAGAGACCGCCGAAGAAGCGGAGCTCGACGACCCGGGCCTTGCGCGGGTCCTCCAGGGCGAGCATCTGGAGGGCGGCGTCGACGGCAAGGAGGTCGGCGCCCGGCTCGGTCGCCGCGATCTCGATCCCCTCCAGAGGCACCCGGACCGCGTCCGGGCCTCCCCGTCGCTCGGCCCGTCTTCGTCGCGCGATGTCCACGAGCACGTGTCGCATCATCCCGGCCGAGACTCCGAAGAAATGCCCGCGGTTCTGCCAATGGATGGGATCCCATCCGAGGAGGCGCAGGCACAGCTCGTTGACCAGCGCCGTCGCCTGGAGGCTGATGCTGGACCGCTCGCCGACCAGGTATCGAGCCGCCATGCGATGCAGCTCGTCGTAGACGAGCGGGAGCACGCGCTCGAACGCGTCGGGCTCGCCGTCGCTCCAGGCCCGGAGCAGCTTCGTGACCTCGCCATCGCCCCGGCCGTCTGGTGGTCGGCTCATGCGGAGGACCAGAGCCGAGTCTAGCAGACCGAAACGTAGCGGCCGGGCACCTTCTCGCTCCGCCACCCGCTCCACGCAACCCTCCATGGGCTAAGGCGCAGAACGGCGGGAGAACCTGCAGCCCTGGCCACGGCGACAACAAATGGTGGGCGATGCTGCAGGTTTGAAGGGTCCACGACGCCTTACCTGCTGAAGGCCGGACTCGACACCGCCCGGCGGCCCATTCAAGGAGAACAGAGATGAAGACAGTACCCCTGATCACGGTGGTCGTGGCCGTGTCCGTCATGGCGCTCGTGTCCCTCGAGGCGCGCGCCGGCACCGCGCACCCTCCTCGCTGCACGGTTTCGTTGCAGCCGAGCGCACCTTCCCCTCAGCTCGTCGGGGCGCGGATGACCTGGACGGCCCTGGCCGCGAACTGCGGGGCGGCTCCCGTCTACCAGTTCGGCGTCGCGGCGGGAGCGGAGGGCAGGGAGCGCAGGGGGTCGGAGCACGAGCGGGGGCGCCGACGTTTTGCGATGGCGCGGGACTTCAGCCTCGACAACGCCTTCGCCTGGGCGCCGATGGAGGAGGGCGGCTACGAGATCAAGGTCGAGGTCAAGGACGGGTTCGACGCCGTATCGGCCACGGACACGATCGCCTCCTTCGAGGTGAGCTCGCGCGTGACCGGGGATGACGCCGTGGTCACGCCGACGCTGAACCCGCTGGTGGCCCTCTACAGCGCCCCGCCCTGCCGGCACGGCGCCCTGCGCGTGCGTTTCCGGCCCGCCGGTGGTCCTCCCGACACCCCCTGGACGAGCACGAACACGCTGCCCTGCGAGCACGGCCGGAGCCGGAACTTCGTGGTGGCGGGGATGCGGGCCAACACCACCTACGAGATGGTCCACCGCGACGGCGACGGCGAAGACGGAGACGAGGACGCGCCGGTCGCGTCCCTGCTCTTCACGACCGGGACACCCCCCGCGACGCTGAGCATTCCGGCCTTCACCGTCCGTCAGGCGCCCGGTCCGGGCGCCGAGCTTCGCCGCGGCCTCATCTACCACAACCTCGCGTCACGGCCCGCCGCCAATCACGTCAACCTGCTGGCCACCGACCTGAGCGGGGGACTCGTGTGGTACTACGATCCGCTGGCGTCCGGCCTGATCGGGATCGGTCTGCCCGGCAGCGCTCCCCTCCCGAAGGGCACCGTGCTGCTGGGCGGCCGTGACAGCCACCGGACGCTGGGCCTGAACGTGCTGCGTGAGATCGATCTCGCCGGCAACCCGCTGCGCGAGACGAACATCGACGCCGTGAACGCGCAACTGAGGGCGAGAGGGCAGGAGATCATCTACGGCTTTCACCACGAGTTCTCGCGCCTGCCCAGCGGGGACATCGTGACCCTCGGTTGGACGCAGAAGACGGTCGACGTGGGCGGGACTCCCACTCGCTACGCGGGCGACATGCTCATGGTGCTGGACCAGGACCTCCAGGTGGTCTGGACCTGGGATGCCTTCGACCATCTCGATGTCACGCGCGGGCCCATCGGGGTTGTGATCTGCACGGGCGCGCCGTGCCCCCTTCCGGGTGCGGTCGACTGGGTGCACGAAAACGCCGTGAGCTGGTCGCCGGCGGATGGGAACCTCGTGATCTCCGTGCGTCTGCAGGACTGGGTGATCAAGATCGATTATTCGCACGGCAGGGGTGACGGGCACGTGATCTGGCGGCTGGGGCAGGACGGGGATTTCGGCGTGATCTCTTCCGACCCGAGCCCGTGGTTCTCGCACCAGCACTATGCCCACTATCTGGGTAAGTCGACGCTCCTGCTCTTCGACAACGGCAACACGCGCCAAGCGAGCGATCCAAGCGCGCACAGCCGCGGGCAGCTCTGGAGGCTCGACGAAGAGGCCATGACGGCGACCCTGTTGGTCAACCTGGACGTGGGGAGCTACTCCCCCGAGCTGGGGACCGCGGAGCGCATGCCGAACGGGAACTACGTGTTCGACTCGGGCTCCCAGGGAGGGGGACTGTTCGGCCAGTCGATCGAGATGCTCCCCGATGGCACCAAGGTCTACGTTCAGGAGGTTGCCTCTCGTGACTACCGTTCGTTCCGCATGAGCAGCCTCTACCGGGGGGTTCGCCACTGACGGCGGCCGGGCCCCGGGGGGCCATGGGCCCCCCGGGCACGGACGCGGGATCGAGACGTCCAAGCAGATCAGCGAAGGGGGAGCCGCCGGTTCAACCACTCGATACGGTCGGCCGCGACACCCAGGTCCCGTAGGTCGGCGAGCGCAGTCTCATGGTGCGGGTCCGTGAACAGCCAGTGATAGTGGACGTGAACGAGGGGCGTCGTGCGCGCCCTGAGCTCGGGATGCTCGGCGACCAGATGGAGCGGCAGGTTGCACGAATCAGGGAAGTGGACGACGCGCTGCGTCCGGCTCCAGATCGCGAGCGCGGCCGCCGTCTGGTTCGACCCCCAGTATTCGCTGGCCTTCCGCCCCACGAGGCCGGTCGAGGCGCGCACGTTCAGGTCGCGGCCGCGCCACGGCTTCAGGCCGGCGGCCACCGAGTGGGCGAAGAGCTCGGCCCATGCGCTCAGGACACCGGCCTCCCTGCGGACCGCGATGAGCCCGCCGTTGTAGGAGGCGCGGACGCGGCTGTCGCAGACCGTGGTGCGGATGAACGGCAGGCAGCCGAGCGAGACCCCCAGCAGCTCGGCCGTACGCTGCCAGTAGTCCTCGAACGGGTCGCCAGGGCCTTCCGTCGCGCTGCCCTTCACGTCGACCGGCCGGACGGCCACGTCCGCGTCCGCCGGCAGCTCCAGCTCGTTCAGGAAGACGGTGTCGCTGTCGAGCACGACGACCCATTCGGAGCGCGCGCGCGCCTCCGCCCAGGCCGCGGCGAACACGCGGTTCGCGGAGCCGTATTCCGGACAGGCGCGATTGAGGGGCTCCTCGGCGTACTCGACGCCCATGGCCTCGAGGCGGCGGAGGGTCTCGCCGTCGATCCCCAGCCCCGGCCGCGGGGCGACGGCCAGGATGGGGGCACCGCGGTGGCGCCCACCGAACCGGCGGATGCTCTCGCACAGGAGCAGCGCCTGGGCCCGGATCGCGTTGTTCTCGATGCACAGGACGAACGTCGTGTCCTCGGGCGTCTCACTCTCCCTTCGGGCCGCCACCTTCGTGCTGGATGCAGGGCGCCAAGGCGGCCAGCGTGTCGTAGTCTACCGTCCACCCCGCACCGGCGGCGGCCAGACCCATCACGCCGCCCTCTCCCGAGTGGACACCCAGATGCTGGAGGAAGGCCGCTCCGCGGTCCCAGGCCTCGAAGAACCGGTGCTCGTTTCCGTCCCTGGTGACGGCGAAGCAGGTTTCGTGGCACCACGGAGCGGAGCGCAGAAGGTCGGCGTCGCCCGCGAGATGCCGGGCCAGCTCCAGGAACGCCGGAAGGCGCCACCGCCCGCAGGTCTCCAGGTGCGCGGCGACGCTCCCGCGCACGACGGGCAGGACGGCGAGGCCCGGCGGGAACGCGGGGAGAGGCGGGAGGGGCTGCAGGCGCGAATCCGCGTCCACGAAGATCGCGGTGTCGTAGCCCGACAAGGCGGCCTGGAGCGCGAACCGCTTGTCGTGATAGGCGGCGGCGCCGCGACCGTTCCCCGTGGCCGGGAGGCGCTGCAGGTAGTCGACCGCCATGGGGCCGGTCGGCGCGTGGCGGATGGCCGTGACCGGCAGGTCGGCGAAATCAGCCGGCTCGTCCGTCAGCACGACCCATGGCGACGGCGCCCCATCGCGGCAGAGCAGGCGCGCGCGCCGGCGATAGGGGGCGTGGATGGCGAGAGTGCAGAAGCAGGTGGACACGGGAGGGCGGCGGTCAGCGGGGGATCCAGCGCCATTGGTCGACCGACCAGGGCCGCGCTTCCGGCAGCAGATCCTGGATCGCGCTCACGACCTCGGGCCACTTGAGCTGGTTGTAGTCGTCGCCGGACAGCCAGCCGTCGTGCCTGAGCTTCGGCCGCCAGGCCCCGATGTCGGCCTCCAGGTGCTGGCGATCGTGGCGCGCGTCGAGATGCACCCAGTCCAGGGACCGGTCGGGAAAGAACGTGGCGGCGGTGACCGAGTCGGCCACGATCAATGCGATCAGGTCATCGCAGCCGCAGTCGATGATGTTCTTGTGGAGCAGGCCCGCGAGCGTGCCGCCTCCCTGGGCGACCGCCGCCCCATGGTAGTCCCGGCCGCTCGGGCCTTCGGGGCCGCTGCCGCGGCAGGTGTCGACGCCGATGAGAGAGATGCGCTTACCGCTGAGCCTGACGACCTCCCCCAGGGAGCAGAGGCTCCGACCGAGGAAGTTGCCGACCTCGACGAAGCGGCTGCCTTCGGGGAACCGATCCACCGCCTCCTGTTGCGCGGATCGCCACTGAAACCAGCCGGGTATGTCCTTCCAGTGCACGGCGGCCCCCATCTGGTCGCGGCGGCGACGTGCCCGAATATTGCCATTTTTCGCGGCTCATGGGGGCGCACTGGTGGACCTGCGGGTGGACGGCGCGAGGGCCGCGCCGCCCGAGAGCTCCGCCCGCGATGGGCCACGGTCGCGGCCGCGCATGATCCGCGCGCCGTGCGCGCTCGACCGTCCGACCAGGGCGGCGGCATACCGGCCTCACTTCAGCACGGGCAGCCGGATCACCTTGTTGCGAATGGCCCACCTCGTCAGGTCGGCCCGGCCGTGAACGTCGAGTTTGCGCATCAGGTTCGTCTTGTGGACGTCCACCGTCTTCGAGCTCAGCCGGAGCCGCGCCGCGATCTGCTTGGCGGACAGGCCCTCGGCGAGCAGCTTCACGATCTCCCGCTCCCGCTCCGTCAAGAGGTCGTACTGCGACTCCGGGCGGGGCGAGCGCTCCATGTAGTGCTCGACCATCCCCTTGAGCGCGTGCGGGCTGATGTACTTGCCGCCCGTGCTCACGGCCTGGATGGCGTAGACGAGCTGCGACGTCGGCATGTCCTTCAGGATGTAGCCCGCCGCGCCCGCCTCCATGCATCGGGCCACGAGGTCGTCTTCCGCGTACATCGTCAGGATGAGCACATGGACTCCGGGGGCCGCCCGCCGGATGCGCAGCGTGGCCTCCAACCCGTTCAGGTTCGGCATCTCCATGTCCATCAAGGCAACGTCGGGCCGGAGGCGAAGCGCTTTCTCCACCGCCTCGGCGCCGTCCCGCGCCTCGCCCAGGATCTCGATACCTGGCTCCGCCTGGAGAATGGCCTTGATTCCTTCACGGAACAGCTCGTGATCATCACAGATGAGAACCCTGGTCATTGCGCTCATCGCTATCGGCCCTCCCCGACCGGCAACTCGATGTCGATGCGCGTTCCGTGCCGCCTTCGAGAGCCCGCCGGTCGCGAGCCCACGCGGAGCCGGCCGCCCAGGCTGGCCACCCTCTCGCGCATCGCGGCCAGACCGAAGGCCTGATGCGGCGCCTCCGTGTCGAACCCCACGCCATCGTCCTCGATGCTCATCCCGATCGTGCCGGGGGTGGGGCTGTCCACCGTGATCTTCACCTTGCGGGCCTGGGCGTGCTTCAGCACGTTCGACAAGGCCCCTTGGAGGATCCGATAGAGCGCCGCCTCGTGCGTCGACGGCAGCTTCGGTGGGAGTCCCATGTCGCGCACCTGCACCTTCACTCCCGTGCGCGAACCGAACTGCCGTGCATAGAGCTTGATGGCGGGGAGGAAGCCGACCCCTTCCAAGGCGACGGGGCCCAGGTCGAGGATCAGGCGCCGGACCGCCTGGATGGCCTGGCTGACCAGTTCCGTGGCTTCCACCAGCTTTTCGCGAATCTGCGTCGGCCGGGCCTTGGAGGTTTCCTTCACGATCATCCCGAGGTAGAGCTTCAAGACGACGAGGTGATGGCCGATTTCGTCGTGGAGATCGCGCGAGAGGCGATGCCGCTCCTGCTCGCCGAAGCTCCGCCAGCTCGTGCTGCGCGCGTTGGAGTAGCCCGCGGCCAGCGCGAGCCCACCCGCGAAAGTCAGTCTCACCAGCGCGGCCGCCATGCCTTCTGCGCCCGGGCTGACGACGTAGGGGAGGGAGCTCTCGAGTTGGGCAAACAGGGCACCGACGGCCTGGTTCTCCGGCATGCCACGCAGCGCCAGGGCGTGGCCCTCGCGCTCGAGCGCCAAGGCAATGGCCTCGAACCTTCCCGCGCGAACGTCGGGCAGGTACGCCGGGAGGAACAGGGCCGACATCGCGTCCCGTTCCGCAGGGCTGAACGCCAACCTATCCAATTGGCGCCGCCAGGTGGTGTGGATCTGCCGTGAGTGACCGGCGAGCAGCTCGAGCGCGCCGGCGAGCGACGCCTGAACCTCGGAAAGCAGCGCGACCCACGACCCTGCCCTGGCCGAGGAGCTCCCGCCCGCGGGCGTGCGGCTCCCAGGCCGGCTCTTCGATGACCTGGACGTCGGCCCACGGCTACCCACGGCCGGCGGGCCCCATCATGACCGCCGTGCGCTCGTCGCGGGAAATCCCGCCGCCCGGCCGAGACTTCAGGGCTGCTTCGAGCCCTTCTCCACACGCCACCGCGGTCGACAGTGTGGGGGCCATCACACGTAAGGTCAAATCACCCACCAACCTACGGTAAACTGCGTATTGCTGTCGGAGATCGCGATGACTACCGTCCAGGAAGCGTTCGGAAGGCCTCGTCCGGAGTAGGACTTGAGCCCCCGCGAGCGGTCAACCGGGCGGTTGGCCAGCAAGCTCGCAGGGTCGGGCTCCTCGAGGGGCGAATCACCTTCCGTGAGGAGCACGACAATGGGTCCCGGCTCTCCCTCCGCCGGAAGGTGGTCTCGCCTCGTCTCCGTCTGGGTTGCACTCCTCACCCTCCCTGTCTCAGCGGCGCTCGCGCAGACGGTCCCGGATCCGTTGCAGTTGCCGGTGGCGACCACCGCGCAGGTTCCATTGACGGCGGCCTACAACTCCCGCAACGTGCCTGCCCTGGCCGCGGGCGGCTCCTACACCGATCCGACGACCGGCGTGAAGATCTACAAGCTCACCTCCGGCACCTTCCCAACCTCGAGCCCACGGTGGGGGCACGACTACTCCGAGGGCGGCGATGAGGTCTCGCTGCCCTATAACGGAGTAACGCGCGCGGTCCTGGTGCGCCAGAATGGCGGCTCCTGGTGGCTGGTGGACTTCACGCCGGGAGCCGGTGTCAGCAACCCGCGTCCACTGACGGGCAACCTGGCCCCGTTCATGGACCTCGCCTTCACGTTCTCCAACAACCCGGCCACGCCCTACTACGCCTACGTGAGCAGCGGCAGCACGATCCGGCGGATCGACATCCGCACGATGACGGAGGCACCCGGCAATGGCTGGCCGGTGACCGGCGAGACCAGCGCCATGTGGATGCACCAGAGCGAGGGCGATACCTTCTTCGTCTGGATGCGCGGCGCCACCGGCAGCACCATCGTCGGCTATGAGCCGAGCACGGGGACGAGGAAGACCTATACGAATTCGAGCCTCAACGAGCCGCGAATCGACCGAGCCGGACGGTACGTCGGGGTTGTCACGAGCGGCAATGGGCTCGTGGTCTGGGACTGGCAGACGAACTCCGTTGCGTGGACGAGCCCCGGAGATCCCGGAATCCCCTTCGGTCACAACGCGAGCCTGAGGCGGCGCTGGCTGGTCGTGGACTGGAACATGAGCTTTCCGCCCGATTTCGCCATGTTCTCCTCGGACGTGCCCAATTCGGGGACGCACATCGGCGGACCCGGCAACGCGACACTCGTGCACGGCAATGGCAACTGGATCCAGCACCCGGCGGATCTCGATGACCAGTGGGCGGTCTTCTGCCACTACGGAAGCCTGCGGCCGCCGGAGAGCTACTGGCTCGCGCCGGGAGGGTTCGTCCTCATCACCCCCAACGGACAGAAGCGGCTGCTGGGACACCCCTACAACACCACGAGCAACTACACGTTCTTCACGTTCGCGAAGTTCTCACCGGACGGCAAGTACGTGCTGTTCACGTCGGACATGAACGGCTCCGCGCGGAGCGACGTGTTCCTGGCCGAGCTGCCCCAGACCGCCTCCGGGCCCGATACCACCGACCCCACGGTCGCGATCGCCGCGCCCACCGCCGGGTCCACGGTTTCCGGCAGCGCGGTGACTGTCTCCGCCAACGCCTCGGACAACGTGGGGGTCACCGGCGTCCAGTTCCTGCTGGACGGCAGCAACCTGGGTGCGGAGGATACGTCCGCTCCCTTCGGTGTCGTCTGGAACACGAGCACCACCCCGAATGGCAGCCACACCCTGACCGCGCGCGCTCGTGACGCGGCCGGCAACAGCGCCACCTCGGCGCCGGTCGGCGTCACCGTGAACAACGCCACGGACTCCACTCCTCCGGTCATCAGCGCGGTCGGCCCATCGGAGATCATGTCGAACGCGGTCACCATCACCTGGACCACCAACGAGCCGGCGGATTCACAGTTCGACTACGGCACGACCACGGCCTATGGCAGCTCCACGACCCTGAGCCCCGCCCTGCTCGTCTCGCACGCCCAGACCCTCGGCGGGCTGATGCCCGCCACCCTGTACCACTACCGCGTTCGCTCGCGTGACGCGGCGGGCAACCTGGCTGTCTCCGGAGACTTCACCTTCACCACCCTGCCCCCCTCCGGTCCCATTGCCTACTGGGCGCTCGACGAAGGCTCCGGCGCCACCGCCGCCGATTCTTCCGGCAACGGCAACGTGGGCTCGCTCGTCAACGGTCCGGTCTGGACGGCCGGGCGCGGTGGCCAGGGCCTCGCTCTCGACGGTGTCGACGACTACGTGCGCGCGGCCCATGCCCCCATGCTCGACGCCTTCCCCCTGAGCGTGGTGGCCTGGTTCAAGACCAGCACCACCTCGGGGGTGAGGGGACTGGTCAACAAGTACGTGGCCAGTTCCTACAACGGCTACCAGATCTTCTTCGAGGACGGCAACCTCTGCGCCTGGTACCTGAGGAACGCCTCGAACTACGTCTACGACGGCGGCAGCTGCACCATGGGAACGGCCGGTTACAACGACAACCTGTGGCATCAGGTGGCCTTCGTCGTCGACGCGGCGGGGGGGCGTTTGTACGTCGATGGGACCCCGACGGGGAGCCAGCCCTGGACGGGGACGGCCGGCGCGCCCACCACGGTACAAGAGGTGCGGCTGGGCCACTACCCCGGCGCCTTCGGCGGCGCCGAGTACTTCGGTGGCCTCATCGACGACGTACAGATCTACAGCCGCGCCTTGAGCGGGTCGGAGGTGTTACAGCTCTACAACGCGTGGCCACCGATCACCGACACCACTCCTCCGGTGATCTCCGGCGTGGGTGCGACCGGCGTCAGCCTCAATGGCGCAACCATCAACTGGACCACGGACGAGCCGGCGGAGTCGCGAATCAATTACGGCACCACGCCCGCCTACGGCACCTCCACGCCCCTGAGCTCCAGCCTGGTGGTCTCGCATTCCCAGACCATCGGCGGACTGGCCCCGAGCACGCTGTACCACTACCGCGTGAGGTCGCGTGACGCGGCCGGCAACCTCGTTGTCTCCGGAGACTTCACCTTCACGACGGACGACTGCGGCCGACGGGTCTTTGACGGCGGTACTCCACCTGGGAGTCCCCCGCCTCGTCCGTGCCCCAGGTGATGGTGGCGCCCCGAGGCGGTGATGCTCGAGGCCAAGACCGCGGAGATGACGGGCGGGAGCCCATCGACTGTCGTGAGAGTGAAGTCCTCGGAGACGGCGAGGTTCCCGGCAGCGTCCCTGGACTCGACGCGGAAGTGGTACAGCGTCGCGTTGGCCAGACCGATCAGGACCTGACTGTGCGTGGTCCCGTGTGCGGGATCCAGGACCGTGGAGGACCCGTAGGCCTCAGTCGTCCCGTATTCCACCTGGGAGTCCGCCGCCTCGTCCGTGCTCCAGGTGATGGTCGCTCCCGATGACGAGATGCTCGAGGCCGAGACCGCGGAGATGACGGGCGGGAGCCCATCGAGTGTCGTGAGAGTGAAGTCCTCGGAGACGGCAAGGTTCCCGGCGACGTCCCTCGACTTGACGCGGTAGTGGTACAGCGTCGCGTTGGCCAGGCCCGTCACGAGCTGGCTATGAGCGGTCTCCAGAGTGGAATTGAGGACGGTCGAGGAGCCGTAGGCGGTGGTGGTTCCGTACTCGATCTGGGAGTCCGCCGGTTCGTCCGTGCTCCAGGTGATGGTGGCGCCCGAGGCCGTGATGCTCGAAGCGGACACCGCGGCGATGACGGGTGGGAGCCCATCGAGCGTCGTGAAAGAGAAGTCCTGCGAAACGGCGAGGTGCC
>JBGPBV010000069.1:0-31419 GCA_041481445.1 Vicinamibacteria bacterium | reverse complement strand
GTCCAACGTGGCGGGGGCGAAGCTGTTCGTGAAGGACACCACCATCAACCATGTCGGCGACGCCGGGATCCTGATCAAGCCCGTCGCGCCGGGCACGATCAGCGCGGCCCTCGACAACGTGCGGCTGGAAGGGAACCAGGTGGGGCTGCGGGTGGAGGACAACGGCAACGCCACCGTCTCCGACAGCTACATCTCCGGGAACAACACCAACGGCGTGAACGCGGTCTCCACCGCCGCCGCCGTCAACGTCATGGTGACGCGGAGCACGATCGCCAACAACGTCAACAACGGCCTCCGGTCCTCGGGAGCCTTGGCCACGATCTTCTTCTCCAACGACACCATCACCCGGAACGGGACCGGCATCACCACCGTCGGCGGCGCCCTCCTGTCCCTTGGCAACAACACGAACGTCGGGAACACCGCCGCCAACGGCGTGCCGACCTCGACCCTCCTGCCGCAGTAGGCGGCGGCCCCCGCGGAGTCCCGCCCGCCCTGGCCACCCGCAAAAGAGCGCGCGGCGCGGCCGCCCGATCTCGGGCGGTCACGCCGCGCGCCGGCCTACGGTCACTCCCGGCTGGCCCGTCTCCGCGATCTTTCGCCGCCCCTACGGCCTCGGCAACGGGCAGGCGGCGGTGGCGCGATTCCCGGAGTCGTCGGTCGAGGTGATCACGGCGTCGCCGGGTCCGGCCTTGAAGTGCTTGATGTGGTCGTGGCCCTCCGTCCCCAGGAAGACGACTCCCGGCCGGTGCGTCGGCGTGATCTCGATGATCTCCCCGTCGTGGAGCTTCTGGCCGCCGAAGCGCATCCGGGCCGTGCAGTTGTCCCGGGTCGACACCTCGAAGAAGGGCCCGTCTTCGTCGTCGCCGTGATGGTCGTGATCGTGGGGTCGCTTCCGGACGCACGCCACCACCGGCGGCTTGACGTCGTGGACGGTGATGATCTGGGCGGCGGTGGTCCGGTTGCCGGCGTCGTCCTTCGCCTTCCAGGTCACGGTGGTCGCGCCGGGACCGAAGGAGTTCGGGGCGTCGTTCTTCACGAAGGGTGTCCCCCCGCAGTCGTCGACGGCGACGGCGTGCCCGAGACGGACGTGGCCGCAATCGGCGACGGTGATGTCGGGGGGCACGAAGGTGAACGTCGGCGCCGTGGTGTCGACGACGGTGACGGTCTGGGTGTCGCTCTCGACGTGGCCGTGCGAGTCCTCGCCCGTCCAGGTCACGACGGTGGGACCGAGCGGGTACGGGAAGGGCGCGTTGTCGGTCACCGTCACCGGGCCGCCTTCGCAGATGTCGACCGCCACCGGCCCGCCGACGTGGGCGTTGAGACAGCTGTGCAGGGTGATGTCGGCGGGCGCGCGCACGAGCGGAGAGACCACCGGGCTCTGGTCGGCGTTGGCGACCAGCGGGCAGTTGTCGTTCCGGTCGGCCACGCCGTCACCGTCCTTGTCCGGGAACACGAGGCTACCCGAGAGGTCGGTGGTGAGCGCGCCGTCGAAGTCGCCCAGGACGTCGACGTGGATCCTGGTGGCCACCACCACGTGCATGGTGGCGGTGCCGGCCCGGGTGTCGATGGTCCCGGTCACCGGATCGCGCGGGTGCCTGTCCCCCGTCTCCGGCGCGCCGTTGGCGGTGGCCGCTTCGTAGAGGAGGATGTCGCCGGGCGGGATGACGAACGTGTAGGCTCCGGGACCCGAGGGCAGCGCGATGAAGGATACGGCCCCGCTGACCTGGACGGACAGCGCGCTGTAGGCCCGCCTCTCGTCGTCTCCGAGGCAGGAGACACTGACCGTGAAGGGATGGATCCGCACGGTGCCGCGGGTCAGCACGAAGCGCTTGGCCCCGCGCCCGAGGTCCTGCCCCTCGGCCGGTGCGATCTCGAACCGGCCGCCGATGACGGCGACGTCGGCGTCGAGGTCGGGACACGGGAACGGGGTCGACTGGTGGATGTGCATGTTCCCGCCGACACCCTGGATCACCATCGGCTGGAGGTCGGTGGCCCGGGCGGCCGCGGGTGCGGCCGCGATCAGGCTGGAGGCGAGGAGGAGCGTCCATATGGTTTTCATGAATCATCTCCTCGCGCTACTTGATGCGCACGATGCGCACGTCGACCAGGCTGGCGCCAAGCTCCTTGAGCGAGGCGTCGACGCGCAGGGGATAGGCCGCTCCCGTCGCCGTCCGGAGCACCATTCCGTTGCAGGCGGGGCCGGCGCAGGCGGCGGGGATGAGCGAGTAGGTGACGTTGGCCGTCCCGTCGAAGTTGTCGGCCACGCTCACGCGCAGCCGGTCCCCGGGGGCATAGGGCGCGAAGTCGGCCCCGCCGTTCGTGATGAGGGCGCCTCCCTCCTCGATGACGACGCCCCCGGCCGCGGACAATCGAATGCCGAAGCCGATGTCGGCCAGGCCCGGCTCGAGGTCGGGAGGCTCGCCCGTGGAGAACCCGCAGACGCGCGCCTTGTCCGTCTCCGCCACCGTGAACTCCACGTATCCGTCGCCGTGGGTGATGGTCTGTCCCATCTTGGAGGAGGCTCCGGCGTTGAAGCCGGGAACGGTCTCGACGTTGCGCGTGAGCGTGTTGTCGTCGGCCCCGCTGGTGCCGCTGTCCACGGTGTAGTCCCAGATCACCGGCTCCGGCGTCCGGCGCTTGTTGTCGAAATCGGTGAGCGCACTTTCGTCGGTGCACGCGCCGCCCACGCAATCGGGGGCGTTGGTGCTCGTGTGGGCATGCGAGGCGCAGAAGTCGTCCGCCCCGTCGTTGAGGTCCTTGCAGCGGTCGACGCAGGCCGCGCTCGGATCCGGATAGGGCGAGGGCATCACGCTGCCGCAGTTCAGGCAGAGCTGGGCGCCGTCGGGGAACGGCCCCTGGAACGTGATCGCCACGGGCTGGCCGGGCGAGCACCCGTGGGCCGAGATGGCGGCCGGCGAATAGTCCAGGCCGATGTTGCTCTTTTGGTTAAGGGTGAGGTCGATCGCGGCCTGGGTCAGGGGGACCCCGGCGTTCACCTCGTCCGGTGAGGCGCAGTGCGGGGACGCCGTGATGTCCTCGATGTCGCAGAATATCGCGCTGTCGAAAGGCGGGTCACCCGGGTTGAAGTGTGTCGTGACGCCGCCCGTGCCGTGCCCAGTCGAGTCGAGGGCGCAGTTGGGAAGGGCGAGGAAGGCGAGGGGCCAGAGCCAGCTCAACTTCTTCAGCGAATCACTCAAAATAGGGGTCTCCTCCGGTGCGCAGGCCCGAAGGGGGCCCGCGTGCGGCGAATGAGCGTTGTCACACCACTCCCGTCGGCCGAGAGCTGAGGCGGGGGCGGAGTGTATTTGGCGTTGACGCAATAACGAGATCCCGAGGGCAACGGCAGCGATGAGGGTCACAACGGCGAGGAATGAGAGCGCGCGGCGCGCCGCCCGACCCTCGGGCGGACACGCCGCGCGCCGGCTCAGCACGGCATCATCGACTTCCGTCGCACCTCAATGGCAGGTCACGCTGGCCACGTTGCCCGACCCGTCGGTGGCGGTGACGATCGCCTCGCCGTGATGCACCTGGAAGTGCCGGATGTGGTCTGGACCCATGTCGTTCACGAGCCTCACTCCCGACTGCCCCGTCTCCGTGATCTTGATGGTCTCCCCGTTCGCGAGCACGAAGCTGCCGATCCGGATGATGGGAGGCGGCGGGCAGTGGTCGGCGGCGGTGACGGTGAAGAAGCCGCCTCCGCCATGGCCGTGCCCGCTCGGGTTGGGTCCCGGCACGCAGGCGATGTCGGGGGGAACGATGTCGACGACGGTCACGGTCTGGGTGGCGGTGGAATGGTTCCCGGAGATGTCGGTCGCGGTCCAGGTGACCACCGTGGAGCCGGTCAGGAACTTCGCGGGGGCGTTGTTCGTGAAGCCGGGGCTGCCTCCGCAGTCGTCGGTGGCGGTGGGGAGTCCGAGGACGGCCGGGCCGCAGTCGTTCAGGTGGATGTCGGGAGGCACGGACGTGATGATCGGCGGCGTGGTGTCGACGATGGTGACGGTCTGGGTGTCGCTCTCGACGTGGCCGTGCGAGTCCTCGCCCGTCCAGGTCACCACGGTGGGGCCGAGCGGGTACGGGAAGGGCGCGTTGTCGTCCACGGTCACCGGGCCACCTTCGCAGATGTCGACCGCTACCGGCAGGCCGACGTGGGTGTCGAGACAGCTGTGCAGGGTGATGTCGGCGGGCGCGCGCACGAGGGGAGAGACCACCGGGCTCTGGTCGGCGTTGGCCACCAGCGGGCAGTTGTCGTTGCGGTCGGCCACGCCGTCACCGTCCTTGTCCGGGAAAACGACGCTCCCCGAGAGGTCGGTGGTGAGCGCGCCGTCGTAGTCGCCGAGGACGTCGACGTGGATCTTCGTGGCCACCACCAGGTGCATGGTGACGGTGCCGGCCACGGTGTCGATGGTCCCGGTCACCGGGTCCCGCGGATGCTTGTCCCCCGTCTCCGGCGCGCCGTTCGCGGTGGCCGCTTCGTAGAGGAGGATGTCGCCGGGCGGGATGACGAACGTGTAGGTCCCCGGACCCGAGGGTGACGCGGTGAAGGTCACGGCCCCGCTGACCTGGACGGACAGCTCGCTGTAGGCCTGCGTCTCGTCGTCCCCGAGGCAGGAGACGTGGACGGTGAACGGATGGATGTACACGGTGCCGCGGGCCAGGATGAAGCGCTTGAGCCCGCCCCCGAGGTCGTGCCCCTCGGCCGGCGCGATCTCGAACCGGCCGCCGGTGACGGGGATGTCGCCGTTGACGTCAGGACAACCGAACGGGGTCGATTGGTGGATGTGCATGTTGCCACCGACGCCCTGGATCACCATCGGCTGCAAGTCGGTGGCCCGGGCGGCCGCGGGTCCGGCCGCGATCAGGCTAAAGGCGAGGAGGAGCGTCCACATGGTCTTCATGACTCTGATCTCCTTCTCGCGCTACTTGATGCGCACGATGCGCACGTCGACCAGGCTGGCGCCCAGCTCCTTGAGCGAGGCGTCGACGCGCAGGGGGTAGACAGCTCCTGCCACCGTCCGGAGCGTCATCCCATCACAGGCGGGGCCGGCGCAGGCGGCGGGGATGAGCGAGTAGGTGACGTTGGCCGTCCCGTCGAAGTGGTCGGCCACGCTCACGCGCAGCCGGTCCCCGGGTGCGTAGGTCGCGAAGTTGCCCCCGCCGGGCGCCGAGACGATGGCGCCTCCCTCCTCGATGACGACGCCCCCGGCCGCGGACAATCGAATGCCGAAGCCGATGTCGGCCAGGCCCGGCTCGACGTCGGGAGGGGCACCCGAGGAGAACCCGCAGACGCGTGCCTTGTCCGTCTCCGCCACCGTGAACTCCACGTATCCGTCGCCGTGGGTGATGGTCTGGGTGGAAGCGGCCCCGGCGTTGAAGCCGGCGACGGTCTCGGCGGTGCGCGTGAGCGTGTTGCTGTCGGGACCGCTCGTGCCGGCCTCCACGGTGCTCGTCCAGATCACCGGCTCCGGCGTCCGGCGCGCGTCCACGAAATCGGCGCGCAGCGCCCCGGCGTCGGTGCAGGCGCCGCCCACGCACTCGGCGGCGTTGGTGCTCGCGTGGGCGTGCGTGGCGTCGCCGCAGAACACGTCCGCCCCGGGGTTGAGGTCCTTGCAGCGGTCGACGCAGGCTGCGCTGGGATCCGGGTAGGGCGAGGGCATCACGCTGCCACAGTTCAGGCAGATGTTGGCACCGTCGGGGAACGGCCCCCTGAACGAGATCGCCACCGGCTGTCCCGGCGAGCAGCCGAGGGCCGTTGTGGCGGCCGGCGAATAGTCCAGGCCGATGTTGCTGGTCTGGCTGCGGGTGAGGGCGATCGCGGCCTGGGGAAGGGGGATGCCGAGGCTCACTTCCTCCGATGAGGCGCAGTGCGGGGCCACCGCGCTGTTCTCGATGTCACAGAAGACGGCGCTGCTGAAAGGCGAGGTACCCGAGCTGACGTGGGTGCCGCTGCCGATGCCCCTTCGGTCGAGAACGCAGTTCGGAAGGGCCAGGAACACGAGGGCCCACAGCCAGCTCAGCTTCTTGAGCGAGTCACTCAAAATGGAAATCTCCTCTTGGCGCAGGCCCGGAGGGGGGCCCGCGCATGACGAATGTGCGACGTCACACCGCTCCCGTCGGCCAGGAGCTCAGGCGGTCGCGGAGTGTATTTGGCGTTGACGCCTTATCAACGAGATCCCGAGGGCGACGGCAGCGAGGAAGGTCACAACCGCGAGGAATTGTGACGTGGAGAAGGGTCCCACGGCGCCCCGCTCGTCGCCGCGCACGATCTCGATCGCGTAGCGAAGGACGGAATAGCCGACGACGAAGGCGGCGAACGCGGTCCCGGGCACGAGCTTCCGGCGGCGGATCTCCATCACCAGGGCGAAGAGCAGGAGGCCGACCAGCGACTCGTAGACCTGCGTCGGGTGCACGGGAAGGGACTGCGCGGCCCCCGCCGGCAGGAGGCCGTCGAGGACCTGTTGAGCGACGGCGGGCGATCCCGCGGGGAAGCGGATGGCCCAGGGCCCGTTCCAGGGGGCTCCGAAGTCGCAGCCGCCCAGCAGGCAGCCGACACGCGTGATCGCCGTCCCGAGGCCCAGGGCGGGGACAACGCAGTCGGCCCACACCAGCAGCGGGATGCGATGGAGGCGGCAGAAGACGACGGTCCCCACGAACCCGCCCACGAACCCCCCGTAGGCGACGATCCCCCCCTTCCACCACGCGAAGACGTCGAGCACGTTCGCGAACTGGTCGAGGTTGCCGGCCACGTACACCAGACGGCAGCCGACGAGGGCGGAGACCATGATCCAGACGGTGGCCCGGCCCATGAGGTCGCCGTCCAGTCCCTCGCGGCGGGCGAGGTGGACGGCGAGCAGCCGGCCCACGATCATCGACAGGCACAGCATCAAGCCGTACCCGTAGACGGGCAGGCCGAGGACGTGGAAGAGGACGGGCCGCACGGACCGTCGATTGTACCGCGGGCTCGGCGCCGCTCCTACGGCCTCGGCAACGGGCAGCTCGCGGTGGCGACGTTCCCGGAGTCGTCGGTCGAGGTGATCACGGCGTCGCCGGGGCCGGCCTTGAAGTGCTTGATGTGGTCGTGGCCCTCGGTCCCGAGGAAGACGACTCCCGGCTTGTGCGTCGGCGTAATCTTGATGATCTCGCCGTCGCGGAGGTTCTGACCGCCGAAGCGCATCCGGGCCGTGCAGTTGTCCCGGGTCGACACCTCGAAGAAGGGCCCGTCGTCGTCGTCGCCGTGGTCGTCGTGGTGGCCGCTGGCCATGCCGTAGCCGTGATGGTCGTGATCGTGGGGTCGCTCGCGGAAGCACGACACCACCGGCGGCTCGACGTCGTGGACGGTGATGATCTGGGTGGCGGTGGCCCGGTTGCCGGCGTCGTCCCTGGCCTTCCAGGTCACGGTGGTCGCGCCCGGCCCGAAGTAGCGGGGCGCGTCGTTCTTCACGAAGGGAGTCCCCCCGCAATCGTCGACGGCGACGGCGTGCCCGAGGTGGACGTGGCCGCAATCCGCGACCGTCTTGTCCGGCGGGACGAACGTGAAGGTGGGGGCGGTGGTGTCCACGACGGTGACGTTCTGGGTGGCGGTGGCGACGCGGGCCTTCCCGTCCTCCGCGCTCCAGGTGACGACGGTGGTCCCGACCGGGAACGAGCCGGGGGCGTCGTCCGTGATCGCCACCGCCCCGTGGTCGCACACGTCGGCGCCGGTGGCCTGCCCGATCTGGGTGTCGAGGCAACTGGCCAGCGTGATCGCAGGAGGCGCCTGGATGGTGGGCGTCGGAACCGGGGCCTGGTCCGGGTTGGGCACGAACTTGCAGTTGTCGGTGCGGTCCGGCACGCCGTCGCCGTCGGCGTCGGGGAAGCCCATGTGGCCGGAGATCGTCGCGGTGAGGGTGCCGTCGTAGTCACCCAGCACGTCGACGTGCACCTTGCTCGCCGCCACCACTGTCATCTGCACCGTCCCGTTGTTGAGGTCGATGGTCCCGGTGACCGGCTGCTTGGGCACCTTGTAGCCGGTCTCGGGCGCCCCGTTGAGGGTGGCCGCCTCGAACAGGATCACCTCGGAGGCGGGGATGGAGAAGGTGAACACGCCCGGAGGTCCCTCGGTGGCCACGAAGGGGATGGCTCCCCCGGCCTGGACGGCGAGGGCGGTGTAGTCCCGGGTGACGTTCTGGGTCAGGCAATCGCGGTGGATGTTGAAGGGGGCGAAGATCACGGTCGTCTGCGTCATGACGAAGCGCCGGCCGCCCAGCACGGGCGCGCCTTCGGCGGGCGTGATCTCGATCTGGCCTCCCGTCACCGGGGTCGACTGGTTGACGTCGTCGCAGCCGGCGGGGAGCGACTGGAAGATGTCCAGCGCGCCGCTCAGCGGGTGAACCACGACGGCGGTCAGGTCTACCGCCGGCGCCGAGGACGCCGCCGCCACGAGGAACCCGACCACCAGGACCGTCCACATCGTCTTCATCGGTTCATCTCCTCGCAGCTACTTGATGCGTACGATCCGGACGTCGGTCAGGGTCGCTTGCGGGTCGCGAATGAAGGCGTCGACCCGGAACGGGTAGGAGCCGGTGTGAGGTATGGACGGGCCGAACGTGGTGCCCGTGCAGGCGGCGCCCGCACACGCGGCCGGGATCAGGGTATTTGTGATGTCGGCGGTGCCGTCGAAGCGGTCCTTCACGTTGACGCGCACCCGGTCGCCGGCCTGGAAGGGACCCCAATCCGCGTTGGCGCCGTCCGGGACGCGGGTGCCGTTCTCGAAGATGCCGAGGTTGTTCTGGGCGGAGAGGCGCACCCCGAACCCGATGTCGTTGATCGACGCGTCGGCGTCGGCGGCACCGGTCGAGAGGCCGAGCACGCGTATGGTGCCGAGCTCGGTGATGGTGAACTCGACGTAGCCGTCGCCGTGGTCGATGGTTTGTACCGAGGAGGCGCCGGCGTCCGGACCGAGGGCGAGGGTGCGGGTCAGGCTGTTCGCCGCCGGTCCGTCCGTCACCACCCCGACCAGGTTCTGCCACACCACCGGCTCCGGGACGCGCCGGGGATCCGCGAAGTTGTCGAGGGCCCCCTCGGGAATGCAGGCGTTGGCGAAGCAGGTGCCCGCCGCGTAGCTGGCGTGGGCGTGCTCGGCCGTGCAGAAGGCGGTGACGTCGGGCTGGGGCGGGTTCTCGCCCGGAGTGTGCCCGTTCTTGTCCAGGCAGTCCGCGATGCAGGCGGCGCCCACGTCGGCGTACTTGGCCGGGATCACCCCGCCGCAGTTGAAGCAGCTCCCGCACCCGTCCGGGAACGGGCACTTGTAGGTGATGGCCACCGGCACCCCGGCCGCGCAACCGTGGGCCATCGTGACCATCGGCGAGTAGTCCAGGCCGATGTTGCTCTTCCGGTTCTGCGTGAGCGCGAGGGCGGACTGGGAGAGGGGGATGCCCATGGAAATCTCGTCCGCGGTCGCGCAGTGGGGCGCGGACGCCGTACGGTCCTGGATGTCGCAGAAGACCGCGCTCGAGTAGGGCGCGTCGCCGCGGTCGAAGTTGTAGGGCGCAAGGCCCTGCACCTGGAACGTGCAGTTGGGGAGGGCGAGGAACGCCAGGGCCCAGAGCCAGCCCCGGATCGACTTCAGGGAATCGCGCAAGTGAGGATCCTCCACTCTAGAGAAGTGCGAGCACGCTCTTGGGCCACGTGGATGGCGCCTAGAGCAATCTGCGTACCGCGCCCAGGAGGGCGCGGTGGGAATCGACGCCCGGCCCGTCGGCTCATCGTGTTGCGAGGCGTGGCGCGGATCCGCGGCCAGGTCGGGGCGGGCTCCGCCGTCGCAGGAGTGGGACCGGCCGTCTCGGCCGCGGGACGGCGGAGGGACGGGCGGGGGACCGCGGCCGGGCTCAGACGGCGGTCGCGGCGTCCCGGCGCTCCCCGCTCCAGGCGCGGCCGGCCGGGAACTCGTACTCGTCGAGCGACTGCGGCTTCATGGTGATGCTGTAGCCGGGGGCGAGCGGGGCGGCGTAGCGGCCGTCCACGATGCGCACGGGATCGACGAAGTGCTCGTGCAGGTGGTCCACGTACTCGCAGATCCGGTCCTCGAGGCTGGCGCTGAGGGCGATGTAGTCGAAGAGCGCGAGGTGCTGGACGTACTCGCAGAGCCCGACGCCGCCGGCGTGCGGGCAGATCGGCACGCCGAAGCGCGTGGCCAGGAGCATGATCGACAGCACCTCGTTCACGCCGCCGACGCGGCAGGAGTCGATCTGGCAGAAGCCGATCGCGTTTGCCTGGAGGAGCTGCTTGAAGATGACGCGGTTCTGGCAGGCCTCGCCCGTGGCCACGCGGATGGGGGCGATGTCGCGGGCGATGGCGGCGTGGCCGATCACGTCGTCGGGAGAGGTGGGCTCCTCGATCCACCACGGATCGAACTCGGCCAGGCTGTGCATCTGCCGGATGGCCTCCGGAACGTCCCAGCACTGGTTGGCGTCCATCATCAGGCGGCGCTTCGGCCCGATGATGGATCGGATGAGGCCGGCCCGACGGCGGTTGGTCTCCAGGTCCTGGCCCACCTTCATCTTGAGATGGGTCCAGCCCGCGGCCACCGCCTCCTCGCAGAGGCGCTTCACTTTCTCGTCGGAGTAGCCGAGCCAGCCGGTGGAGGTGGTGTAGGCGGGATAGCCTTTCGCCCGCATCTCGGCCTCGCGCGCGGCCCGGGTGGGCGCCCGCCGGCGGAGGAGCTCGATCGCGTCCGCTTCCGTGAGGGCGTCGGTGAGGTAGCTGAAGTCGATGGCGGACACGAGCTGCTCGGGCGTGAGGTCGACGAGCAGCTTCCACAGCGGCTTCTTCTCCGCCTTCGCCCACAGGTCCCACACCGCGTTGAGGAGCGCCCCCGTGGCCATGTGGAGGATGCCCTTCTCCGGACCCAGCCAGCGCAGCTGCGGGTCCACGGTCAGGCGCCGGTAGAGGGCGCGCAGGTCGCCCTTGATCGCCTCCAGCGTCGAGCCGATCACGTGGTGCTTCAGGGCGTGGACGGCGGCCACCGTCAGCTCGTTCCCCCGGCCGTTGGTGAAGGTGAGCCCGTGTCCCTCGACCCCGGCGTCGGTCTGGAGGACGACGTAGGTCGCGGAGTAATCGCCCACGTTGAGGGCGTCCGAGCCGTCGAGGTTGCGCGAGGTGGGGAAGCGGATGTCGCGGACGCGGACTCCGGTGATCTTCATCAGCCCTCCGGGGGGATCGCCGCCATCGGACCCGCGGGCTCGGTCTGCTCTTCCGAGGCCTGCGCCATCCGGGCCAGGTCGAGGTGCTCGCTCATCTCGCGGCGTGCCTTCTCGGCGTCACGGTCGCGGATCGCGGCGTAGATCCGCCGGTGCATCTCCGCCGACTCCTTGAGGTCGCGCGCGCGCTCGACGGTCAGCCGCCGCCGCTCGTAGACCATGGTCGACACCATCTCCACCAGCGCGGCCAGCACGGGGTTGTGCGAGGCCATGGCCACCGCGCGATGGAAGCGTACGTCGTGCACGAGGAAGGCCTGGGGATCCTGCATGGAGGCGAACATCCCCGCCACCTCCTCCGACATGGTGGCCATGTCGTCGCCGGTGGCGCGCTCGGCGGCCAGGCGCGCCGCCCCCATCTCGAGCACGCGTCGCGCGTCGAACATGTCGTCCCGGGTGAAGCCGTGCAGTGAGGCCAGCAGGCTGAGGGGGCCGCTCGAGAGGCGGGGCGGACCGGCGGTGATGAAGCTGCCCGCGCCGTGGCGCGACTCCAGGATGCCGACGGCGGCCAGCGAGCGCAGCCCGGCGCGGACGGAAGGACGGCTCACCTTGATGAGGCGCGCGAGCTCCCGCTCGGCGGGAAGGCGGTCCCCCGGCCGGAGTTGCCCGCTCTGGATCAGCCGCTCGATGTGCATGACGACACGCTCGGCGGCGAGGCCTTCGTCGGGTTCGTCGGTGACGCCGCTTGGCAGCGTCGGCGAGTTATTGGTCATACCTCGGGGGTAAGAACTGATTCGGGCCGGCGGCGTATGATCTGTCCAAGGATCGGTAGAGTCAACCACAATCGGCGGTGTTGCGACGTAAGTGGCTCGAATTCCGCGGATTCGGTCGCGCACGCTTTACGTCGTGCCCGCACGGTCCGTTGGAGGGGTCATCCAGGACTCCGCAGTGTCTCGACAACCCAGCGTGAGGGCGATCGACTGGCTATTCCACTTCGAGCGCTTCGGCGGCAGCGTCGCCTGAAATGCCCCGACTGGTCCCCGCGCCTCGGTTCGAAGGGGTGTGAACGGCCTCGCTCGCCGATCGTATATGGCTCGACGAGGCCGGTGGTCTGACCAGAGCTGGGCCAGCCTGGCCGTAACGCGCTCTCTCCCGGAGGGGTCGGACGCCTGCCAAACCCGCCGCCAAGAAGGGGCTTGACAGGGCTGGACACCCTGAGTAATGTTTCACAACTTTTTCGACCCAGATGCGGATAGGTCTGACAAGATGTCGCGCCCTCGGCGACGGATCCCGGCCCGCGGAGCTCCCGCGGAGCGATTTTGGCTTCTCGGAGGACAGATGAAGACTCGAAGAGGAATGGCCGGTCTGTTCCGGGCCCTTTGCGGCCTGGGCCTGGCGCTGGCCATGTCGCTGCTGCCACAGCCGGTCGCCGGGCAGGCGGTGACCGGGACGCTCCTGGGGACGGTGAGGGACCCGAGCGGCGGAGCGCTGCCCGGGGCCACCGTGACGCTGGTCAACGCGGGGACGGGGTTCACCCGGACCGTGACCACGGACGCGAAAGGCGAGTTCACGGCGCCCCTCATGCCGACCGGGACCTACACGGTCTCGGGCGAGCTGGGGGGCTTCAAGAAGGTCAGCCTCTCCGACGTCCACGTGGGCGTCGACCAGAAGGTCCGCGCCGACCTGAAGCTCGAGCTGGGGCAGATGACGGAGGCGGTGACCATCCAGGCGGAAACGCCCCTCATCCAGACCAACAGCTCGGAGCTGGGGGCGACGATCGGCAACGAGCAGATCGAGGCGCTGCCCCTCAACGGGCGGAACTTCGTCAGCCTCACGCGGACGATCCCGGGCGTCCTGCGTGCGGTCCCGGGGGCCAACATCGACGGCGCGGGCTCCCTGGCCTGGCGCGCGAGCGCGGGCTTCTCCGCCAACGGTCAACGCGCCCGTGACAACAACTACCTGCTCGACGGCGTGGACAACAACGAGACCTGGCTGCAGACGGTCGTGATCTTCCCGAGCGTGGACGCCCTCGACGAGTTCAAGATGCAGACGAGCACCTACTCCGCGGAGTTCGGCAAGTCGCTCGGCGGGGTCGTGAACATCCAGATCAAGTCGGGCGCGAACGCGTTCCACGGGAGCGCGTTCGACTTCGTGCGCAACGACGCCTTCGACGCCAACAACTTCTTCAACAACCGCGCCGGCCGCGCCAAGCCCGACTTCAAGCAGCAACAGTTCGGGGCCACCCTGGGCGGTCCGATCGTCAAGGACCGGACCTTCTTCTTCGCCGACTACCAGGGGCTGCGCATCAACCAGGGGCTGACCAACGTCTCGACGGTGCCGTCGCTGGCGATGCGGCAGGGCAACTTCTCCGAGATCAACCGGGTCATCTACGACCCGCTCACGAACCAGCCCTTCCCGGGGAACATCATCCCGGCCAGCCGGTTCGATCCCGTGTCGAGGAACATCCTCAACCAGCTCTACCCCGAGCCCAACTCCGCGGGCACGCGGGCCAGCAACGGGCAGACCCTCAGCAACTACGTGATCAACCCCGTGCTCGAGCGGCAGGACAACCAGTTCGACATCAAGCTCGACCACAACGTGTCCGCGAACAACCGCGCGTTCGTGCGCTACAGCTTCCAGAAGACCCATCGCACCCTGCCCGCCACCCTGCCGCACGGGGACGCGGGAGCGACCTTCGGAGCGGGGGAAGGCAACATCAAGGCCCAGAGCGCGGCCTTCAACGACACCCATTCGTTCTCCAACAACCTGCTCAACGAGTTCCGATTCGGATGGAACTCGATCAAGTTCTTCATGACCCCGATCGACTACCTCCAGAACCCGGCGAATGCGGTGGGGTTGCCCGGCATCAACCTGAACGACGCGACCTCGGGGATGACGCAGCTCAACTTCACGAACATCCGCAACCTGGGCGCCAACTCCAACCAGCCCCTGATCACCAACCAGAACGACTTCCAGCTCTTCGACAGCATCACCAAGGTGTCGGGGAAGCACACGATGAAGGCGGGAGGCAGCATCACCCTGCGGTCGCGTGAGATCCTGAACGCCGACACGATCGTGGGCAACTTCGTGTTCGACAACAACCCGACCTCGAACTGCGGCGGCATCCTCAGCGGGTGCTCGGTGAACTCGAGCACCGGCTTCGACGTGGCCAGCTTCCTGCTCGGCTACGCCAGCCAGAAGAACCGCAACCTGTTCGACGCCGAGACCTACACGGAGAAGCGGCCGGAATACGCGCTGTACGTGCAGGACGACCTCCGCGCCAGCAGCAAGCTGACCCTGAACATGGGCCTGCGCTGGGACCTCTTCGTGCCGTGGGTGGAGGTGGACAACCGCCAGTCGAACTTCGACGTGGCCACCGGCAAGTTCGTGGTGGCCTCACCGGACGCGGTCATGGGCGGCGTGACGGTCGGGCGCTACCTGCAGACGTACTCGAAGAAGGACTTCGGGCCGCGGTTCGGGTTCGCCTACGACCTGACCGGCAACGGCAAGACGGTGATCCGCGGCGGAGTCGGCGTCTTCTGGAACTTCACGCCCGGCGGGACGTCCTCGTCGAAGGCGCAGAACCCGCCCTTCCTGCAGTCGACGGCCCTGCGCAACAGCACGTTCGGCACCAACCTGAGGGTCCAGGACGGGCTGCCGCCACCTCCGGGGGTCGACCCCAACCGCGCGCCCGCGGGCAGCACGCGCTCGGTCTTCGACCGCGACTTCCGCGACGCCTACTCGACCAACTTCAACCTCAACGTCCAGCGGCAGCTCGGCCGGAACTACCTCATCGAGGTGGCCTACGTCGGCTCGCGGGCGCGGCAGATGCTGCTCAAGAGGAACGAGAACCAGGCCCAGCCGGTGCGGGGCGTGACCAACGCGAACATCAACCGGCCGTTCTTCCAGCAAGACCCGGCCCTGGGCGACCTGGGCACGGTCACGAGCACGGGCTTCCTGAACTACAACGGGCTGCTCGTGAAGTTCCAGCGCCGGTACGCGAACGGGTTCTCCTTCATGAACTCGTACACCTATGGCCTGGCCTACGATCTCAGCTCGGACAACGACGGCGGCGTGGCCCTGGTCAACACGTACGACCCCGACTACAACCGTGGCCCGTCCGACTACGACGTCAAGCACACGTTCGTTTCGAACTGGGTCTACAGCCTTCCCCTCGGCCGCGAAAGCAAGCTGGGCGGGTGGCAGTTCGGCGGGATCCTGTACGCGCGGTCCGGACGGGCGCTCACCATCACCCAGTCCCAGGCCGTGCTCTCGACGGGCACCAACAGCGGCCAGCAGTCCTCTCAGCGTCCGGACCGCCTGGCCGACAACATCAACAACGCCGATCAGACCATCGACCACTGGTTCGATCCCACTGCATTCCGGATCGTGCCCGAGACGACGGCCACCTTCGGCACCGCTGGCCGCAA
This sequence comes from Vicinamibacteria bacterium, assembly GCA_041481445.1. Lineage (GTDB taxonomy): Bacteria > Acidobacteriota > Vicinamibacteria > Fen-336 > Fen-336 > AA29. The sequence continues at coordinate 15,818 of JBGPBV010000069.1, read as the reverse complement.
CATCGCCCGCGGCCCCGGGTACTTCAACATCGACGTGAACCTGGTGAAGACGACCAGGTTCGGGCACGTCGAGAACGAGCTGCGCATCGAGGCCTTCAACGTCCTCAACCACCCGGCCTTCGCGGACCCCAATACCACGTTCGGCAGCTCCGCCTTCGGCACCATCACCGCGATGCTGGCCAGCCCGTCCTGCGCGCTGTGCGGGACCACGGAGCGGCAGATCCAGCTGTCGATCAAGTTCAAGTTCTGAGGGACTGACGTGACGGCGCCGCCCCTTCCACCACCACGGTGGAGGGGGCGGCGACCCCACACCGCGCGCTTCGACCCCGCCGGCAACCAGGTCAACGCCAGCTTCGGGGAGGCCACCGCCGCCCGGAACCCGCGCATCATGCGGGGTTCGATCCGGGTGAGCTTCTGATCGGCGCTATCATCTGGCGTCCTGAGGAGGGACCCCTCCATGCCTCCGACCGCGCCTATGATTGCTGCCGGTGGCGCCCTGGGCGCCGCGATCCTGAGCCTGGCCGTGACCACGACGCGCGCCGACGAGCGCAAGCCTGCGCGACCGACGCTGGGCCGCATCGAGCGCCTGGACCCGCGTCTGGACGCCATCGTCGACCCGAAGGCGAAGATGGAGGTGATCGCGAACGGGTTCGACTGGGTCGAAGGGCCGGTGTGGGTGCGCGCCGGCGGCGGCTACCTGCTCTTCTCCGACATCCCGCCCAACCGCGTCCTCAGGTGGCAGGACGGGCGCGGCACCGAGGTCTACCTCGATCAGAGCGGCTACGGCGGCCCCATCCCGCGCCCCAACAACATCGCGCCCGACGAGCCGGGCTCCAACGCGCTCATCCTCGACCCCCAGGGGCGGCTCGTGCTCTGCCAGCACGGCAACCGCCAGGTCGCGCGGATGGACGCGCCCCTGGACAAGCCCAAGGCCAAGTACGTCGCCATCGCCGACCGCTACGAGGGAAAGCGCCTCAACAGCCCCAACGACGGCGTGTACCACACGGACGGCGCCCTGTACTTCACCGACCCCCCCTACGGGCTCACGCGCAAGGAGCAGGATCCCGACAAGCAGCTCGACTTCCAGGGCGTGTACCGGGTGGTCAAGGACGGCAAGGTCACCCTGCTGACCAAGGAGCTGTCCCGGCCCAACGGGATCGCCTTCTCGCCCGACCACAAGACCCTCTACGTCGCCAACTCGGACGCCCAGCGCGCGATCTGGATGGCCTACGACGTCCAGGCGGACGGCTCGATCGCGAACGGCCGCGTCTTCTTCGACGCCACGAGCTGGGTGGGCCCGGAGAGGAAGGGGCTGCCCGACGGCCTGAAGGTCGACAAACAGGGCCACCTCTTCGCGACCGGTCCCGGGGGCGTCCACGTCTTCGACAAGGACGCCCATCACCTCGGCACCTTCGTCACCGGCGAGGCCACCAGCAACTGCGCGTTCGGCGAGAACGGCTCCACCCTGTTCATCACCGCCGACATGTACGTCCTGCGCCTGGCGCTCAAGGTGAAGGGCACGGACTTCTAGAGCCGGGGAGACCCATGCGCGCGATGGTCCTCTTCCAGTACAAGCGACTCGACGTGCGCGAGGTGCCGGAGCCGGCGGTCGGGGAGCGTGACGTCCTCGTGCGCGTGCGCGCCTGCGGGATCTGCGGGAGCGACGTCCACGGCTACGACGGGTCCTCCGGCCGGCGCATCCCGCCCGTGGTCATGGGGCACGAGGCGGCGGGCGTCGTCGAGAGGGTCGGTCCCGGCGTGGCCGGCCTGGCGCCCGGCGCCCGCGTCACCTTCGACTCCACGGTGTCCTGCGGCCGGTGCGACTACTGCCGGCAGGGCCGGTCGAACCTCTGCGACCGCCGCACGATCCTCGGCGTGTCCTGCGCCGAGTTCCGCCGCGAGGGCGCCTACGCCGAGTACGTCTCGGTGCCGGAGCACATCGTCTATCCGCTCCCGGACGAGGTGTCGCTGGAGCAGGCGGCCATGGTCGAGCCGATCTCGGTGGCCGTGCACGCGGTGGCGCGCGCGCCCATGCCCGCGCGCACGGCGGTGGTGGTGGGCACCGGCACCATCGGCCTCCTCGTCGTCCAGGCGTTGCGGGCGGCGGGCACCCGGCGCGTCCTGGCCGTGGACGTCGACGAGGGCAAGCTCGCGCTGGCGCGGAAGCTGGGGGCGGACGTCGGCCTCAACCCGGCCGCGGTCGACGTGCCGGCGGAGGTGCGGCGGCTGACGGAAGGGGGCGCGGACGTGGCCATGGAGTGCGTGGGGGCCACCGCGCCCATCAAGACGGCGGTGGCCTCGGTGCGCAAGGGGGGCTCCGTCGTCCTGGTGGGGAACATCTCGCCCGCGATCGAGCTCCCCCTGCAGCAGGTCGTGGCCGGCGAGCTGACGCTGCTGGGCACGGCCGCCTCCAGCGGGGAGTACCCGCGCTCGATCGAGCTGCTGAGGAGCGGGGCCGTCGACGTGCGGCCGCTCATCACCGCCACCGTGCCCCTGGAGGAAGGGCCGCGCATGTTCGAGCGGCTCTACGCGGCGGAGCCCGGCCTCATGAAAGTCATCCTCCAGCCGTGACCGGCATCTTCGATCTCCGCGGACGGGTGGCCGTCGTCACCGGCACCAGCCGCGGCCTCGGCCAATCGATGGCACGGGCGCTGGCCCGCGCGGGGGCCGACCTCGTGATCACGTCGCGCCGGCGCGACGACCTCCGCGACTTCCAGCGCGAGATCGAGGGTCTGGGCCGGCGCGCCCTGCCCCTGGAGCTGGACGTGCGCGACCAGGGCTCGATCGGCCGGATGGCGGAGGCGGCGCTGGCCGGCTACGGCAAGGTGGACGTCCTCGTCAACAACGCCGGCTGCAACATCCGCAAGCCCGCCCTGGAGGTGACGTGGGAGGACTGGAACACCATCCTCGACACGAACCTCCGCGGCGCCTTCTTCGTGGCCCAGGCCTTCGGACGCCACATGGTGGAGCGGCGGTACGGCCGCATCATCAACATCGGCTCGGTGACTTCGGTGGCCGGCTATGCCGGCCTGGCGCCCTACGGGGCCAGCCGCGGCGGGATCAAGCAGCTCACCATGAGCCTGGCCGACGACTGGGGGCCGCACGGCGTGACCGTGAACTGCCTCGCCCCCGGCTGGTTCAAGACGGCCCAGAACGCGCGGATGTACGAGGACGAGGAGTGGGTCGCGATGCTCGAGTCGCGGATCCCCGTGCGCCGTCCGGGCCGGGCCGGGGACCTCGACGGCGCCGTCGTGTTCCTGGCCTCGGAGGCCAGCGAGTACGTCACCGGCCAGACGCTGCTCGTGGACGGCGGGATCTCGGTGGGCGCGCTCCGCGCGCTGCCGCGCAAGTGAGGATCACCACCCGGCCGGGGAAGCTCTACTTCACGTTCTTCGTCGAGCCCCGCGTGCCGTTCGCGATTGCCCCACTGAAGAACGCAGTCAAGCGGGCCTACCGGCTGGCCGACGGCGTCCCCGTCGAGGCGAAGACGGAGGGCGGCCGCACGTCGCTGAACATCGTCCGCCCCATCCTCGATCCCATGGCCACCGTCGTGGTGGTCGAGATCGAAGGGGACACCGTCACCCGGTGAGCCGACGGCGGTTTCTCGGGCAGGCGGGCGCGTCCGCGGCGGTGTCCGCGCTCGTGGGCCGCGGGACGGGGGCGGGGACGGGGCCGGAGGCGGAGGTCTCCGATCGCGAGTACTGGGTGAGAGTGGCCCGCCGCCTGGCCGAGCCCGTCCTCGTGAACCTCGCCGCGGGCACGCTCCGCGCGCGCATGCCGGTGGAGGAGGCCGAGGGCGCGGGCCGGCGCACCGTGACCCACCTCGAGGCCTTCGGCCGGCTGCTCGCCGGGATCGCGCCCTGGCTGGAGCTGCCCCCGGACGACACCGCCGAGGGGCGCCTCCGCGCGCGCTACCTCGACCTCGCGCGCCGCGCCCTGGCCGTGGCCGTCGATCCCGCCTCCCCGGACGCGATGAACTTCACCCAGGACCGCCAGCCGCTGGTGGACGCCGCCTTCCTCGCCCAGGCCCTCCTCCGCGCGCCGCGCGCCCTGCGCGGCTCCCTGGAGGCGGAGACGCGGGGGCGTCTGGTGCGAGCGCTTTCATCCACGCGCACGATCCTGCCCGCCTTCAGCAACTGGCTGCTCTTCAGCGCGACGGTGGAGGCGGGCCTCTTCGCCCTGGGCGCGCCCTGGGACCGCACGCGCGTGGACTACGCGCTGCGCCAGCACGCGCAGTGGTACAAGGGGGACGGCCTCTACGGGGACGGGCCCGCCTTCCACTGGGACTACTACAACAGCTTCGTCATCCACCCCATGCTGCTGGACGTGCTGGCCGCGGTGGGCGGGGAGTCGGAGGCCTGGACGGCCATGCGCGAGCCCGAGAAGGCGCGGGCGCAGCGCTACGCGGTCATCCAGGAGCGGCTCGTCTCCCCCGAAGGCACGTTCCCGGCGGCCGGGCGGTCGCTGGCCTACCGCTTCGGCGCGTTCCACCTCCTGGCGCAGATGGCCCTCCTCCGCCAGCTGCCGCCCGAGCTCGCGCCGGCCCAGGTGCGCGGCGCGCTCACCGCGGTCGTGCGCCGGTCGATCGAGGCCCCGGGAACGTTCGACGAGGCGGGCTGGCTGCGGATCGGCTTCTGCGGCCATCAGCCCGGCGTCGGCGAGCGCTACATCTCGACGGGCAGCCTCTACCTGTGCGCGGTGGGGCTGCTGCCGCTCGGCCTTGCGGCCACGGACGCGTTCTGGGCCGGCCCCCCGCAACCCTGGACGGCGCAGCGCGCCTGGTCGGGCCAGCCCTTCCCGATCGACAAGGCGCTCGCGGACTGACGCGCGGCCGAGGTCCTCAGACCTCGACGGTCGAGGGCAGGCCGAAGACGAGCCCGGCCACGACGGCCAGGACGCCCGCGATCCGGCTGAGAGCGAAGAGGAGACCGTCGGCCGGGCGCGCGGGGTCGCGAGTCCAGAGGCGGCCGTCCGCGGCGGCCAGGCGAACGAGGGCCGGATCGCCGTGCATCCGGCCGTCACGGTCGCGCACGACCGTGCGTCTCGCGCGCAGCGCCTCCAGGATGGCGGCTTCACCGTCGTCCGCCGCGAAGACGTAGGTGCGGCACAGGCCGAGGCGTCCGAGCCCGTGGTAGTCCGAGGAGCCCACCGCCGTCATCCGCCGCCGCCCGTAGAACTGCTCCAGCTCGTCCCGAGCCGAGGAACCGACGTACGCGGCCGGGTGCAGCACCTCGGCGCCGTCCAGGCTCGCCATCGCCCGGTCGTCGTAGCCCGGCCAGTAGTCCGCCACCGGGTGGGCGGCGATGGCCACGCCACCCTGGCCGTGGATGTCGTCGATGGCCGCGCTCGCCGGCTGGTCCCAGCTCACGCGGCGCTCGATGCCCACCGCGATCAGGTGGTAGGCGGGCGCGCGGATCTCCTCGCCCACGAGGACGCGCGGCCCCCCGAGGACGCGCGAGGCCCACCGGCCCAGGCGGGCCGGCCACACCTGGTTGTGGGGCGTGATGGCGAACGCGTCGAGACCCTGCCGCCGGGCCTCCAGGACGAGGTCCCAAGGGGCCAGCGCGCCCGCGCTGAAGACGGCGCTGTGCACGTGGAAGTCCGCGGCGAGCACGCGGTAGCCGCCGATCGTGACCGGCGGATCGCGGCGCGGCCGGTCCTGAGCGGTTCCCGCGGCCAGGGCGAGCAGGAACAGCGCGCGCGCCACCCGCCGGCTCATCGGCCGAGCATCCGCGCGAGATAGGGCGCGGAAGCGAACCCGAGGAAGTAGCCGGTGGAGGCCGTCCAGGAGACCGCGCGCTGCACGAAGAGCAGGCGGACGGCCTGGGCAGGCGTCCGGTCGAGCACGATCCGGAAGAAGCAGAGGTCGACCCGGATCGACCAGGCGGCGACCGGCAGCAGCAGGACGGCGAGGAGCGACTTCGCGCGCACCGTCGCTGCCCAGCCGTAAACGTCCAGCGGATCCGCGAACGCGGCGGCGGCCCCGAAGGCGAGGAGGGCGAGCGACCAGGCCCCGCGCCCGGCGAAGAACAGGTCGAGCGTGCGTGAGAAGGAGAGCCGCCGAGAAAGGCCACGGCCCACCAGGGCGAGCGAAGCGGCCTCGAAGAGCGGGACGAAGCTCCAGGCAAGGGCGCCGCCGGCGACCAGGCGGGCGCTGAGGGTGCCCACCGTCATCAGCGAGACGGTGCAGCCGAGGAGGAGGGCCGCGAACAGGGGCCGTCGCACCGCGACCCAGCCCCCCGCCGTCACGGCCCGGGAGAGGCGTCGATAGGCCGCCTCCGGATGCAGGAGGATCGCGATCTCGTCGGAAACCGGGGACGGCGCTCGGTCCGTCAGCGCGACGGCGATTCCACGCGGAGCACGCGATGGTTCTCGCTGTCCGCGATGTAGAGCTCGCCCGTGGCGGGATGGAGGACTGCCGCGTGCGGGCGGTTGAGCGGGCAGTCCTCGGGGGCGGCCCCCAGCCCGCCCGTGCCCTGGGCGCCCGTCCCGGCCACGCGCCGGAGAGTGCCGTCCCGGGGAGAGTACCGCCGGATCACGTGGTTCTCGGTGTCGGTGACCAGCACGTCGTCACCGGGCTCCACGAAGATGTGCTTGGGCCCGCTCATCCGGGCCGCCCGGGCCGGCCCGCCGTCGCCGGAAGAGCCCGCCTCCCCGGTCCCGGCCACGGTGCGGATCCGGCCGGCGGAGTCCACCACGCGCAGGGCGTGGCCGCCGCGCTCGCAGATGTAGAGGTTGCCCCGGGAATCCAGCGCGATCGCGCGCGGATCCACGAGGGGCTCGGTCCGCGCGTCCGCGCCGTCGCGGGGCACGCCCTTGTCGCCGTTGCCGGCCACGGTGGCCACGACGCCGGTCCGGAGGTCCACCGCGCGCACGCGCCGGTTGTCGAGGTCGCAGACGTAGAGCCGGCCCGCGTGGAACGCGATCGAGAAGACGCCGCCGAACTGGGCGGCGGTGGCCGGGCCGCCGTCCCCGCTGAACCCCTTCTCGCCGGTGCCCGCCACCACCGCCCGTGCCCCCGTCCGGAGGTCGAACCGGCGCACGCGGTAGTTCCAGGTGTCGGCGACGTAGAGCGCGTCGTCCGGGCCCATCACGAGGTGGTGCGGGCCCTTGAGGTCGGAGGCGAGCACCCGCCGGGCGCCCTTGCCGTCGACGACGCTGACGCGGTTGCCGCCCATCTCCGCGATGTAGGTGTTCCCGGCCCGGTCGAAGGCGAGGGCGAACGGCTCGTTCAGGCCCTCGCCGAGCACGAGCGCGACGCGCCCGCCGCCGCCGGACGCGAGCATCCCGGCGGCGAGGGCGGCGGCCAGGCCGAGGCGGCTCACTTCGGGCGCTGGGCCTTGACCTGGGCGGGAGTGATCGCGCTCGCGTTCTTGCCGAAGGTCTTCCTCACGTAGGTCGCGACCACGGCGATGTCCTCGTCGGAGAGCGAGTCGAAGGAGGGCATCTGGTTCCCGCCCACCGGCTTGTGCGGCGGAAGCGCCTTGTCCGGGCCCAGCAGCAGGACCTTGATCAATGTCGCGGGCGGGCCCGCCACGATCTTGCTGCCGGCCAGCGCCGGCTGCATGTTGGGCACGCCGCTGCCGTCCGGCATGTGGCAGGTCGCGCACGCCTGCTGGTACAGCTTGGCCCCGGGGCCGGTGTCGGCCGCCGCCGCGGGCGCCGCCGCCGCGGGCGTGCTGGCCGGCCGCGCGGAGGCCGCCGGCCTGGCGGGAACGCCGGCGGGAGTGACCCCCGGGACGCCCCCGCCGGCGGTGGCGGAGTAGAAGATCCTCCACACGCGCCCCTTCTCGGAATCCGAGACGTACATCGACCCGTCGGGCCCGAAGGCGAGCCCCGCCGGCCGGTACTTGGCCTCCTTGGGCGTCGTGAAGTCGCCCGCGGTCTGGGGGAATCCCGAGGCGAAGACCTCGTAGGTCCCGCGCGGCATGCCCTTGTCGTCGAAGGGCACGTAGGTCACGTTGTAACCCTGCTGCGGCCTGGGGGCCCGGTTCCAGGAGCCGTGGAAGGCGATGAAGGCCCCGCCCTTGTACTTCGCCGGGAACTGCTCGCCGGAGTAGAACGCCGTCTGCAGCGGGGCCCAGTGGGCGGGGAACGCGATGAGCGGGTCGGGGTACTTGCCGATCTCCGCGCGCTTGGCGTTGTCGCCCCCGAACTCCGGCGCCACCATCCGCGCCTTCTGGACGGGGTCGTAGTACGTGTAGGGCCAGCCGAAGTTGGCGCCCTCTTGGAGCTGGAACAGGTCCTCGGACGGCTTCTCCGCGTTGTCCTCGTCCGTGTAATGGTCGGGATCGACGGTGCTGAGCTGGTCGCGTCCCATCTGGACGACGAAGAACGAGTGCGAGAGCGGGTTCCAGGCGATCGACAGCATGTGGCGGTGGCCGGTGGAGTAGTGGACGCCGTCGCCCTGCTTCTGGTTGAGCTTGCTCGCGTCGAACTGCCACCATCCGCCGTGCGTGGACAGGAACTCCGTCGCGTCCTCGCCCTTGGCCCCCTTGGCCCGGTCGTGCTCGCCCCCGTAGGAGTTCGAGGGCGACCCGACCTCGACGTAGAGCCGGCCGTCCTCCCCGAACGCGAACGACTTGGACTCGTGCTGGCGGCCGGTGGGCAGGTCGGAGACCACGGTCTCCGGTTGGCCCTTGGGGACGAGCTCGCCGGGGGTGAGCTTGTACCGGTACACGCCGGTGTTGGTCGAGTGATAGAGGTACCCCTCGTGGATGGCGACGCCGGTGCCGCCCCCGCTGCCGAAGGTCTCCTTGACGTCGGCGCGCCCGTCCCCGTTCGTGTCGCGCAGGGCGATGATGCCGCCGTCCTTGGTCTTGACGTAGAGGTCGCCGTTTGCGGCCACGGTCAGGAAGCGCAGCGGGCCCAGCTCGTCCGCGACGATGAGCGCGTGGAAGCCGTCCGGCAGCTTCAGCCCGCCCTCGTCGGGGGCGGCGGCCAGACGCGGGGCGGTAGCCGTGCCCTGGCCCCGGGCGGCCGCGACCAGGAGGCCGGCGCCCAGGAAGGAGAAGATGATGATGGTGGGGACGCGTCGCGCGTGAAATGCCAGTGCCATGGTCGCGTATTCTATACGCGCCGTCGCGATCCGGGGGGAACACGGGCCATCCTGCCGCTCCGGTGACGACCGACTTCGAGCCCGCCCGCGGGCGCGACCTGGAGCGCGTCATCGGCTTCTGGGGAGGGCTCGCCCTGATCGTGGGCATCACGATCGGCAGCGGCGTCTTCCGCAAGCCCTACACGCTCGCCCGCGACGTCGGGGACCCGGTGGCGATCCTCTCCCTCTGGGCCGGCTTCGGCCTGGTCAGCCTGTGCGGAGCGCTGGCCCTGGCCGAGCTGAGCTCGATGCTGCCGCGCACGGGCGGGGCCTACGTGTTCCTGCGCGCCGCCTACGGCGACGCCGCCGCGTTCACCTTCGGCTGGCTCTACCTTCTCGTCACCGCGCCGGCGGCCATCGGCGCCCTGGCCACGTTCTTCGGCGAGCTGCTCCTCACCCTGGGCGGGCGCGATCCCGCGCGGGCGCCGGCCTGGGCGGTGCCGGCGGTGGCCGCGCTCACGATCGTGGCCCTCTCCATGGTGAACCTCGCCGGCGCCCGCCACGGATCGGCGGTGCAGACCGTGCTCACGGTGGTGAAGGTGGCCGCCCTGGTCGCGCTGATGATGGTCTCGTTCGGCACCGCCCTCGGGAGCTTCTCGCACCTGCGGCCGGTGGGCGGGGGGGCGCGGAACCTCGGGAGCGGGGCCGCCTCCGTGATCTGGGCCTACGACGGATGGATCGCGGTCAGCATGATCGCGGGCGAGGTGCGCGCCCCCGAGCGCTTCATGCGCCGGATCATCGTGGCCGGGATGCTCACGATCGTGGTCCTCTACGTCGGGGCCAACGTCGGCTACTTCCACGCCCTCCCCGTCGAGGCGATGGCGCGCGAGACGGGCGGGGTCCCGCAGCGGATCATGACCGATGCCCTGGGCCCGCTGGGTGGGACCCTGATCGGCGGGGCCATCCTCTGCAGCGTGTTTGGCGCCCTCAACGGCAACATCCTGGCCAAGCCGCGCGTGGCCTACGCGCTGGCCCGGGACGGCCTGACCTTCTCCGTCCTCGGCCGCGCCCACCCGAGGTGGGCGACGCCGTACGCCGCCATCGTCGTCCACGCCCTCGTGGCGATCCTGCTCGTCGCCCTGCTGCGGGACTTCGACCGCCTGACGACCTACTTCGTGGTCGTCGAGTGGTGCGCGCTACTGTTCGCGGTGGGGGCGGTGATCGTCCTGCGCGTGCGGCGGCCCGACGCCCCCCGGCCCTTCCGCACCCCCGGCTACCCCTGGACGCCGCTCGTCTTCATCGTGGGCACCCTCGCCGGCCTCTCCGCGATCGTGGCCGGCGAGGTCCGACTGCCGGTGCCGAACTACTCGCCGCTCTGGGGCCTGCTCGTCGCCGCCGCCGGGTTCCCGGTGTTCGCTCTCTGGCGTCGGCGGGCGGCCTAGCCTCTACACCTTGTCCGGGATCACGTACGGCGCGCGATAGGTGCGGGTGAGGAGCGCGTCCGCCTCCTTGTCGTCCTTGAACTTCTCGGCCTGGGCGTCGAAGGTGAGCGTGCGTCCGACCTGGTAGGCGATGTTGGCGAGGTGGGGGAGGGAGGCGGAGAGGTGACCCTCTTCGATCTCGGCGGTGAGCTTGGTGCGGTCGCCCGCCCGGATGGCGTCGACGAAGTTCTGGTAGTGCGGGTACTCGATGCTGGTGGGCACGTTGGGATCGCTGCCCGTGGCCCCCGCCGCCGCCGCCACCGCCCCCGGTCCCTTCTCGTCCTTGCGGCCGAGGTAGGACTGCCAGGTGCGCCCGTCGCCGTCGATCCAGACCCAGCCCTTGGAGCCATAGAAGAGGTTGCCGATCTTCTGCGTGCCCTCGTCGTTGGTCATGGTGCCGCGGGTGGCGAACTCCAGGATCTTGCCGTCCGGGTACTTGAAGATCGTGGTGTGCACGTCCGGCGTCTCCTGCGAGCTCCCGCGGGCGTCGAAGAGGCCGCCACCCGAGGTGATCGTCAGCGGATGGACGTGCTCGTCGAGCCCCCAGCGCGCGGCGTCGAACTGGTGCGGGCCCTGGTTGCCGGTGTCGCCGTTGCCGTAGTCCCAGTGCCAGTGCCAGTTGTAGTGGAAGCGGTTCCGGTTGAAGGGGCGCAGGGGGGCCGGCCCCAGCCACAGGTCGTATTCGACCTTGGCCAGGTAGGCCGCGTCGTAGGTCGGCTCGTACTCCTTGGACTCCACGTTGAGCTTGTACTTCTCGCCCGGGGCCATGGGCCCGTCCGGGTACTTGCCGATGTTCGGCCGCGCCTTGAAGCACAGCCCGCGCGCCATGAAGACCTCGCCGATGCCGCCGTCGCGGATGAACTTGATGGCCTCCTGGACGACCGGGCGGCTGCGGTTCATGGTGCCGACCTGCACCAGGCGGTCGTAGCGGCGGGAGGCCTCCACCATCTTGCGGCCCTCCCAGACGGTGTGCGAGGCCGGCTTCTCCACGAAGACGTGCTTGCCCGCCTGCAGGCCCCAGATGGTGGCCAGGGCGTGCCAGTGGTTGGGCGTCGCCACCAGGATCGCGTCGACGTCCTTGTCGTCGAGCACGCGCCGGAGGTCCTGGACGGTGCCCGGCTTGAACGTCGCGCAGTCCGACAGCTTGGGGTCGTTGACGCGGCTCGGGAAGAGGTTGGCGTCGATGTCGCAGAGGGTCTTGATCTCGACGTTCTTGAGGCGCGCGAACCCCCGCTTGAGGGCGTTCCCCTGGCCGCGGATTCCGATGTTGGCCAGCACCACGCGGTCGTTGGCGCCGAGGACGCGGCCGCCCGTCGCCCTTCCCGACTGCGCGCGCGCGGCCGCGCCGCCGCCCAGCGCCACTCCGGCCACCGTGAGCGCGGTCTTGGACACGAATTCACGGCGTGAGATGTCGTCGGGCTCGAAGGTCAAGGGAGGCCTCCTTTCGAAGCGTTCGGGGTGCGCCTGGGATGCCGCCACAGTACACGAGCACCGGGCGGGCCGGCAACCCCCGGAGCGCGAAGTCCCGAGGGGCCGGTTTCGCGCCGCGCGGACTCGGCTCATACTCGCGCGTCCATGGACGACTTCTCCCCCATCACCGACGAGCGCGAGGTCCGAGCCTTCCTGGACCAGATCCCGCTGCGCGTGGACCGCGAGCGCTTTGCCCGCTTCGTGCTGGGCTTCCCGCGCCGCTACCTCGAGCTCACCCCGCCCGTGGAGATGGTGGCCCATTTCGCCCTGGTCTCGAGCCTGGGCACGCGCCCGGTGGTCTCTCGACTGGCCCGCGACGGCTCCGGCTGGAAGCTGATGGTCGCGGCGGGGGACCGCCGCTTCCTGTTCGCGAACATCGCGGGCAGCCTGAGCTTCTTCGGGGCCGACATCGTCTCCGCGGAGGCCTTCTCGAACTCGGAGTCGGTCGTGCTCGACACCTTCTCCGTGGCCGACGTCCAGCGCCGCTTCGAGCAGGCGGAGGAGGGCCGCCGCTTCCAGGTGTTTCTCGACAAGGTCGTCGCCGGCCAGTTCGACCTCGAGGCGGAGCTGGAGGGGCGGGGAGGCGTGTTGCCCGCCACCCTGCAGCTCGACTGGGACGACGATGCGCACCCCTCCGCCACCCGCCTGACGGTGTCGGGGCCCGACGGTTTCGGCCTCCTGCACGCCCTCAGCCGGCGGCTCTCCGATGCCGCGTGCAGCATCGACATCGCGCACGTGGAGACGGCGGGCGGCCGGATACGCGACGACTTCTACCTGACCTCGAACGGAGGCAAGCTCGGCGCGGGCGACCGCCGTCGCGTCGAAGAGGCCCTCGGGGGCCGGGCCAGGCCCGAGGCCGGGCCGGCTTGACCTCCTCGATCGGGCACGACTAGTCTCGCCCCGTGCGTTACCCGGGCAAGGTCGTCATCGTCACCGGCGGCACCAAGGGCATCGGCGAGGGCTGCCTGCGCGCGTTCGTCGAGGCGGGAGCCAAGGTCGTGTTCTGCGCGCGCGACGAGGCGGCGGGCCAGGCCCTGGCCCGCGAGCTGAGCGCGCGCGGGCCGGGCGAGGCCGCGTTCATCCGTTGCGACGTCTCGCGCCCGGAGGAGGTGGAGGCGCTGGTGGACGCCACCGTGGAGCGCCACGGCCGCCTGGACTGCCTCGTCAACAACGCGGGCTGGCACCCGCCGCACCGGCCGATCGACGACTTCACGCCCGCCGAGTTCCGCGCCCTCTTCGAGCTCAACGTCGTGAGCGTCTTCGTGGCCTGCCGGCGCGCGCTGCCGCACCTGCGCCGCACGCGCGGGAACATCGTCAACGTCTCCAGCCTGGTGGGGACGATGGGGCAGCTCCACGCGACCACCTACGTGGCCACCAAGGGCGCGATCACCGCCTTCACGAAGGCGCTCGCCGTCGACGAGGCCGCCCACGGGGTGAGGGTGAACTCCATCTCCCCCGGCAACATCTATACGCCGCTGTGGCAGGAGGCGATCGACGCCGCGCCCGATCCCGAGCGGTGCCGGGCCGACGGCGAGGCCGCGCAGCTCCTCGGGCGCATGGGCACCATCGAGGAGACGGGCCGCCTGTGCCTGTTCCTGGCCGCGGAGGCCACGTTCACCACGGGGGTGGACCACATCCAGTCCGGGGGCGCCGAGCTCGGCTACGGCCGCAAGACGCGCCTCTCCTGAGCCGATGACGGGTGCTCCGCGCCGACGGCTGGCCGCCGCGACGATCGCCGGGCTGCTGGCTTTCGCGCCCATGGCCTCCACGCGCGGGCCCAGGGTGTCGGCGGCGGAGCCCCCGCGGGGCAACCGGCCGGAAAGGCTCGAGTGGTTCCGCGACCTGGGCCTGGGCCTCTTCGTCCACTGGAGCCTGGACAGCCAGATCGGCGCCGTCATCAGCCACTCGCTCGTGGGAGCGGACGAGGGCTACCGCCGCCGCTTCTTCGAGGACCTTCCGAGGACCTTCAACCCGACGCGCTTCCGGCCCCGGGAGTGGGCGTCGCTGGCGCGTCTGGCCGGCGCGAAGTACGTCGTGTTCACGGCCAAGCACCACTCGGGCTTCTGCATGTTCGACACGCGCACCACGCGCTTCGGCATCATGGCCACCCCCTACGGCAAGGACGTCACTGCCGAGCTGATCTCGGCCCTCCGCGCGGAGGGCCTGGCCGTCGGTCTCTACTTCTCGCCCGACGACTTCCACTACCTGGCGAGCCACGGCGTGGTCGTCGCGCGGGAGCCGCAGGCCGGGGTGACGCCGCGGGAGGTCCCGGGCCTGCTCGACTACGACCGGGCGCAGCTCCGCGAGCTCCTCACCGCGTACGGACCCATCGACATCGTGTTCCTGGACGGCCCCGCGGAAGGCTTGCGCGAGCTGGTCTGGGAGATCCAGCCCGACGCCGTGGTCACGCGCGGGGCGATGGAGACCCCCGAGCAGAAGATCCCGGGCCAGCCCCTCGACCAGCCGTGGGAGGCCTGCATCACGATGGGGACGTCGTGGCAGTACCAGCCCACCCACGAGACCTACAAGTCGGGCACCGAGCTGATCGAGCTGCTGATCGAGACCCGCGCCAAGGGCGGCAACCTGCTCCTCAACGTGGGACCCAGGCCCGACGGCGAGCTGCCCATCGAACAGGAGGAGCGGCTCCGCGAGCTGGCGCTCTGGAACTTCATCTTCGGGGAGGCCCTGCAGGGCGTGCGGCCCTGGGTCGTGACGAACGAAGGCGACATCTGGTTCACGCGGAGGAAGGGCGAGGACACCGTGTACGCGCTGGTGACGCGCGTCGGCGACTGGCGGATGGGAGAGCGGCGAAGGTTCACGCTCCGGTCCCCGAAAGCCACCGAACGCACGAAGGTCGCCATCCTCGGCCAGACGGGCGAGGTGCTCGAGTACCGGCCGGGTGTCGACCCGCGACCGAGCTGGCGGCAGGAGGCCGACGGCCTCCACGTCGAGGCCACGCTGGCCCAGCGCTACTACGACGACCGCCACTGGCCCGACCCTGTGGCGCTGAAGCTGACGGATGTCGTGACGGGCGAGCTCCCGCCACGAGAGTGAAGGATAAGACGGCCCGACCTACGGAATTGTCGTAAGGCTGCCGTCAACGGCAGTCTTCTTCGCCATCGACGCCACGGCTCCCGTGTGCGTCAAGCTCTATCGACGGGCTCGCATCCTACGGAAATGTCTGTTCAGGGCTGTCTCGATTCGTTCCTGTGGGCTCGCGCGGGCGGGCCTTCGGCAGGACGCCGCCTCTCGAGTCTTTGACGGCAAAGGATTTACGGGTTCCGAGCCTGCGGCGTCCCGCCGGGCATGCACCTTGCCAACGCTTCGGCGACGGCGAGATGCATCTCGTGTGGCCGGGCTCGAAAGGAGAGTGAGATGAAGGTGAAGGACGTCATTCAGCTTGCAAAGGACAAGGGCGCCAAGATCGTCGATCTGCGGTTCGTGGATCTCCCTGGCCTCTGGCAGCACTTCTCCATCCCGGTCGGCGAGCTCAGCGAGGAGCTGTTCTCGGAGGGGATCGGCTTCGACGGCTCGTCGATCCGCGGGTTCCAGACCATCGACGAGTCCGACATGCTCCTCTTCCCGGACCCCACGACGGCCCAGATGGACCCCTTCACGTCCGTGCCCACGCTCGTCCTCATCTGCGACGTCAAGGACCCCATCACCGGGAGCAACTACAGCCGCGACCCGCGGTTCGTGGCCCAGAAGGCGGAGGCCTACGTCAAGAAGTCGGGCCTCGCCGACACCATCTACATCGGGCCCGAGCTCGAGTTCTTCTTCCTCGACAGCGTGCGCTTCGACCAGAACTACAACTCCGGCTACTACTACAT
>JBGPBV010000068.1:0-32039 GCA_041481445.1 Vicinamibacteria bacterium | reverse complement strand
GTGAGCTGCCTGGTCGTGCTCTACCTGATCGGCCGCCGGAACGAGCGCCTCATCCGCCGCGACTGGGAGCTGCTCCTCACCCCGCGCGGTGAGAAGGTGTACGGGGCGATCGAAGACCGCGTGCGCACCGAGATCGACATGGCCGACCTGTCGTTCGAGCACGCCCTGGTCTATCGCCAGCTCGGCACCACCGAGGAGGCCCTGCGCCTCCTCGACGTCGGCTACCGCGTGATCGAGAAGTTCGCGCCGGACATGCTGCGGCTGCTGGCGGCCATGGCCACGTTCTCGCGCATGGTCTCCGCGATCGCTCCCGTCCACCCGCTGCGCCCGCGCGACTTCCGCCTCGTGCAGGTGTCCAGCCTCGCCTACCTCAACGGCATGCTGCACCAGTTCCTGGTGTCGGCGGCCGAGCGGTACCGGCTCAAGGTCTACATCCTCGGGCGCAGCTTCGGCCTGGCCACGCGGTTCCTGCTCCGGTCCATCCAGAACCTGGGCCAGGCCAGCGCGGAGGCCGACCGCGAGTGGGACCAGATCGAGGCCATCCGGTCGGACCTGCAGACCCTCACCGACGAGTCGCTCGACAGCCTGCGCGTCCTCCTCACCGCGATCGCGCGCGAGGACCGCCAGGACCTCCTCCGCCAGATCGCGTCGCGCTGACCGCGGCCGCGGGTCCGGCTACCTCTTTCGCACCGTGAACGCGCCCGCGCGGGCCGCGCGCTCGAGGGCCTCGTGGACGTCGCTCGGCTGCACCGTCCCGTAGTACCAGGGTCCGGCGGCCAGGGCCTCCGCCGCCACCGCCTCGTACACCTCGAACGCGCTCCGCTTGCCGTCCGCGAAGTTGTAGGTCTCGAACTGCATCATCCGGTGCAGTCCTTCCACGGGGCGCACCTTCTCCATGGCGTCGATCCAGGCCGGCAGGTCGGCCACCGGGACGTAGACCACGGCGTCCATGGCCTGCTCGTCGCGCGTGGGCTCGACGTTGGGCAGGTTCCGTCCGGTCAGCGCCGTCCATGCGCGCTCGACCGTATGCAGGCCGGCGCCGAGGGCGTCGTCCACGCGCTCGGTGGCCTGCGCGACGTAGTCGGCGCCCCGCCCGTGGGGGGCCAGCCGGCGGACGGAGAGGAGGGCCGCCTTCTCGCGCTCGCCGGCGTGGCGGACGAGGCGGCGCGCGGCGCGGAAGGCGGCCGGCCGCTCGGCGGGCGGGACCTCCGCCAGGTGGGCGACCGCGGTGGCCACGTCCTGGGCCAGGCGGGCCTGGCCGCGCGCGGCCACGTAGGCGGCCAGGGCGGGCGCCTCCTCCTCGCCCGCGCTCGCGAAGTACCAGGCCACCGCCGACGCCACCAGGGCGTTGCGCTCGAGCTGGGTCGCGTCCACCTGGTCGAGGTCGTCGCCCGTGGAGTGGATGAACTCGTCGGGCCAGTTCGTGAGGCTGGTCCCGGGCACGGAGACGGGCGCGCCCACGAACGCGTGATGGTCGGTGGAGTCGTAGTAGGGGACCATGCGCGCGTGGAAGGGCTCGCGCGAGCCCTTCACCGACACCACCTCGCGCGTGAACGGCTGGGGCAGGGCCGTCCCCCGCTGGGTGAGCAGCGACGTGTTGCCGTCGCGCACCATCGTCAGGACGCTCTCCATGACGTCGTCGAGGGCGTGGGGCAGGCTCCAGGGCAGGCGGGAGGCGTACTGGACGCGGCCGCCCAGGCTCTGCCGGGCCCCCACCATGTCCTGGTTGACGTTCACGAGCATGCGCCGCGGCTCCTGGGGGTTCTCCCGGAAGAGCTGGGGCTGGCTGGCCAGCTCGTTCACCCACCAGAAGCGGAGGTCGCGGCGCGGCCGCGGCAGCTTGCCCTCGCGGATGAGGCGGGTGAGCGCACGCCCCATCTCCAGCAGGTTCGCGCACCCGCTCCCGTCGTCGTTGGCGGAGGTCATCTCCTCCTGGATGTGGGCGGTGAGGACGACCTGCTGGTCGCGGGTCTCCGTGCCCTTGATCCAGCCTTCGACGTAGGCCTGCTCCCCGGCCGCCGGAAAGTCGGCTTCGATCTCGACCTTGACCTGGAGGGGGCGCGCGGTCGGGCCGGTGAAGAGCCTCTGCAGCCAGCGGCCGCGGCGCGGCGAGATCATGACCGCGAAGGTCGAGGGGGTGCCGTCCTTGACCCCCTCGACGTCGCGGGCCTCGTAGGGCAGCCGGCCCCAGGCCACCTGGTCGGGGGCGTCCACGGCGTCCGGGCGGCTCGTGGCGTGGGAGAGCACGCCCAGCGCGCCGTGCTTCCAGACCGCCTCCCGATGGGCGGTGGCCACGGGGCCGGAGGCGAGCACGATCTTGCCCCGCACGTCCCGGCCCTTGTAGTCGTCCGCGGAGGTGCCCGGGCCCACGTCCACGAGCTCCGCGGTGACGTGGGTGGTGCGGCTGTAGTCCGCGATCGACACCGCGACGTCGCCGTAGGCGGCGAGCTTGATCTCCGGGTCCAGCAGCCAGGCCTCGCCGGAGCGGCAGGACCAGCCGTGGCCGCTCCACTTCTGCCGGACCAGCTTCACGTCCTCGAGGCCGGCCTCCGCGGCCGCGCCGCGGATGTATTCGGCGGCGGCGAAGAAATCGCGGCTGCCCGCCGTACGGTGGAAATGGGTCAGGTGGCGGTCGTACTCGAAGGCGCGGTCGCCCGAGAGCTCGTTCACCAGCGCGCGGTAGACCGGCTCCGGCACGAACGGCGAGCCCTGGGCGGCCAGGCGCGGCGCGCTGGCCGCGAGGACGAGACAGGCGGCGATCCCTCGCGCGAGCCCACGGTGCATTCCGCCCTCCGGGAGGCGCGCAGCTTAGCGCAGGGGTGGTCCGTGCGCCATCAGGTCGAGCAGCGCCGAGAGCGGGATGCCGACCCAGTCCGGGCGCTGGTCCAGCTCGTAGCCGAGCTCGTGCAGGGTGCGCTCGAGGAGGTAGCCGGTCAACGACGACCGCAGCTCCTCGGGGCCGGAGGGTGCGAACGGCGCCGCCGCCACCGTCTGCAGGTACTTCCGGAGGAAGGCGGCCCCGACCCAGGCCCGCCAGGCCCCCAGCGCGGGCTCCAGGATCGGCAGGTCCTGCGCGCGCACGGCGCCGCTGGAGACGCGGCCGGAGAGGGCGTGGGCGGTCACGTAGTGCAGCGAGCGCAGCATGCTCGCGACGTCGCGCAGCGGCGAGCGCTTGATGCGCCTTTCCGCCAGCGGCCGCTCGGGCTCGCCCTCGAAGAAGAGGATCACGAAATCGCGCCCCGTGTAGAGGACGCGGCCGAGGTGGTAGTTGCCGTGGTAGCGGATGCGCTTCGACCGGAACCGCGTCTCGAAGGCGGTGCGCGCCCGCTTCAGCACCTCCGCCTCCAGGCCCAGCGCGCGCTGCGCGTCCGCCTGGGCCGCCTCCGGCAGCGTCTTGAGCCGCCGCCGGAGCCGGTGCAGCGCGGACCGGGCGACGTTGCGCACGGATTGGACGAGGGAGCGCTGGTAGAGGGCGGAGAACGGCTCGGGGGCGAAGCGCGGGTCCGCGGGGTCCGAGGCCAGGGTGATGTGCATCTCGCCCGTGCGCTGGCCCAGCAGCTCGGCCGTCTGCAGGAAGGGGCCCATGGCCTGCCGCGCTTCCGCGGGGATCTCGCGCCCGGCCAGGTCGTCGATCCGCTCCCCCGGCGCGGGGGGAGCCGCCTCCCCGGTCAGGATCCGCTCGCAATAGCGTCCCAGCTCGTCGAGGGTGACCCGCCAGCCGTCGGTCTCGTGCGGGACGTAGTCCTGCAGGACGGCCACGGTGGAGGTGGCGGACGCCGTGGCGTACGAGAGCACGCCGCGCACGGGCGGGCAGTGGGCGTAACCGTGCTCGGTGAGGAACTGGACGACCTCCAGGTCGGGATGGGCGTCCTCGGGGCGGCGGATGAGGCGGAGCACGAACCGCGAGCCGAAGGTGACGGAGGCGTCGCCCGGCGCGACCGTCACCTGTCCGGGCCCACGGCCGCCCTGCAGCGCGCGCGTGCGCCGGATCTGGCGGTCGGACCAGCCTTCGAGCTCGCCTTTGGCGCCCTTGAGGCCCGAGCGCCGCCCCATGACGTCCAGGAGCGCCTCGCAGAAGGCGCGGTCGGAGACGGCGTCGACGAGCACGCCCGCGGGCGCCCCGCCCGGGTCGCGCAGCCGCGCCAGCACCGAGCCGGGGTTGCGCGAGGCCGCCTCTTCCCCCTCGCGCCCGAGCACGGCGGCGACGGGCAGCAGGTAGCGCTCGGGTTCCCCGTCGACGTAGTCCGCCTGCACGAGGGCGAGAGCGGCCAGCGGCCGCACCGGGATCACGTCCACGACCTCGGCCCGGAGCAGGTCGCGCGACTTGCCCCAGAACCAGGACCGGGAGCGCAGGATGGTGGCCAGCGCGGGGGCCAGTCGGGCGCCGAGGTCTTCCGCGAAGCTCTCCGGCCAGTCCGCGGTCCAGGCCAGCTCCGGCCAGCTCTCGGGCGCGGTGGGCACGTGGACGGGCTTCGTGCTCGGGGCCGTCTTCTCGAGCGCGAACCAGAAGAAGGCGTGCGGGCCCAGCGAGATGGGGTAGGGGCCCTCGCCGATGACGGGGAAGGCGCTGCGGCCGAACATCTCCACCGGATGGAGGCCGCGCAGGGCGGGCAGGCTCAGCTCCGCGTGCTGCGAGAACCGGGACAGGTTGGCCACGACCAGGAGCCGTTCCTCGCCGTGGGTGCGCAGGAAGGCCAGGATCCGGTTGTTGTCCGGATGGAGGAACTCGAGGCTGCCGCGGCCGAAGGCCTTGTGCTGCTTGCGCAGGCTCAACGTCCGCTTCATCCACCACAGGAGCGACTGCGGGTTGTTCTGCTGCACCTCGACGTTGACGGCCTCGTAGTGGTACTCGGGATCGATGATGACGGGGAGATAGAGGCGCTGGGAGTTGCCGCCGGAGAAGCCGGCGTTGCGGTCCGGGCTCCACTGCATGGGCGTGCGCACCCCGTTGCGGTCGCCGAGGTAGAAGTTGTCGCCCATGCCGATCTCGTCCCCGTAGTAGACGACGGGGGTGCCGGGCAGGGAGAACAGCAGCGCGTTCATGAGCTCGATCTTGCGGCGGCTGTTGCCGAGCAGGGGGGCCAGGCGGCGCCGGATCCCGAGGTTGATGCGGGCCTGGGTGTCCCGGGCGTAGGCGCGGTACATGTAGTCGCGCTCCTCGTCCGTGACCATCTCCAGGGTCAGCTCGTCGTGGTTGCGCAGGAAGAGGACCCACTGGCAGGTCTCGGGGATGGGCGGGGTCTGCTCGAGCATGTCCACCACCGGGTAGCGGTCCTCGGTCTGGATGGCCATGAACAGGCGCGGCATGAGCGGGAAATGGAACGCGGTGTGGCACTGGTCGCCGCTGCCGAAATAGGCCACGGCGTCCTCCGGCCACTGGTTGGCCTCCGCCAGCAGCATCCGGCCCGGGAACTTGCGGTCGACGTGCGCGCGCAGCTCCTTGAGGACCTGGTGGGTCTCGGGCAGGTTCTCGCAGTTGGTGCCCTCGCGCTCGAACAGGTAGGGCACGGCGTCGAGCCGCAGGCCGTCCACCCCGATCTGACCCAGCCAGAAGTCCACGGCCTGGAACATCGCCTTCTTCACCTGGGGGTTGTCCCAGTTGAGGTCGGGCTGGTGGGAGTAGAACCGATGCCAGTAGTACTGGCCGGCCACGTGGTCCCAGGTCCAGTTCGAGTGCTCGAAGTCCTTGAAGATGATCCGCGCCTCCGGGTAGCGCTCGGGCGTGTCGCTCCAGACGTAGAAGCCGCGGGCGGCGCTGCCCGCGGGGGCGCGCCGCGCGCGCTGGAACCAGGGGTGCTGGTCGGAGGTGTGGTTGAGGACGAGCTCGGTGATGACCTTCAGGCCCCGGGCGTGGGCCTCGCGCAGGACGCGCTTGCAGTCGCGCAGCGTCCCGTACGAAGGATGGACGCCCTCGTAGTCCGCGGTGTCGTAGCCGTCGTCCTTGAGCGGCGACGGGTAGAAGGGGAGGAGCCAGATGGCGGTGACGCCCAGGTCCTGGAGATAGTCGAGCTTGCCGGCGAGGCCGCCGAAGTCGCCGATGCCGTCCGCGTTGGAGTCGGAGAACGCGCGGACGTGCAGCTCGTAGAGGATCGCGTCCTTGTACCAGAGGGGATCGCCGTCCAGTTGCGGCTTCGTGGGCATCCCAACCGCATTATGGCCACGAGCGGCCGCGGCCCGGGGTCAGCCCGCCTGCTTTCCTCCGTAGGCGACGACGAGGGCGGCGTAGGCCCGGGCGTGGCCGCGGGCCACGTCCTCCAGCTCGTGCATGAAGACCCGGAAGCCGGGGTGGCCGTCCAGGCCGCGCAGGAGCGGGTCGATCGCGAAGAACGGGTGGCAGGGATAGCCGTTCGCGGCGGCGTCACGCAGCCAGCCGAGCGCCGTCTCCGGCTCTCCGAGCAGGGCGTGCGTGCAGGCGAGGTCGTACTGGGCGTGGTGGTGGTGGCCGAAGTTGCGCGTGCCCTCGACGGCCCGCTCGACGCGCCGGCGGGCCGCCGCGAGATCCCCGCGCCGGGCGGCGATGACCGCGTGCAGGCTGTGGCCGTGCGCCGTGCCTTCGTCGCCCAGGACCAGCATGCGCTCGGCCACCGCGGTCGCCCCGTCGAGATCGCCCAGGCGCACCCGGCTCTGGCCGGCGAGGTAATAGCTCCAGTAGGACGGGTTGTGGCCGGCGATCGCGTCGCCCACCTCGCGCGCGGCCGGGAACTCGCCGCGGTGGAATCGGAAGGAGCCCATGTGGAGGCGGGCCAGGAAATGGCCCGGGCTCAAGGCCAGCGCCCGCTCGAGCGAGCGCTCCGCTTCGTCCAGCATCCCCACGTGGAACAGGATGGTGGCCAGCCGGACGTGCGCCTCGTCGAGGTTGGGCCGGCCGGCCAGCGCAGCCAGGAGCTCGCGCATCGCCCCGTCGTGTTCGAAGCCGGCCGGCGGGCTCCACAGGAGGCGCCCGCGCACGTAGCGCGCCTCCGGCAGGTCGGGATCGAGGGCGAGGGCGTGCGCGCACATGGCCTGGGCGCGCGCGTACCAGTCGCCCTCGGGATGGAACTCGAAGGCGATGCGCGCGTAGGCGTCGGCCAGACCCACCCAGGCCAGGGCGAAGCCGGGATCGGCGGCGCGCGCCTTCTCGAACCAGTCCACCGCGGCGATGAAGTCGGGGAGGCCCTCCCGCCAGAGGGCGAGCTTGCCACGGAGGTAGAGCTCGTACACCGCGGGGGAGGGTGGGCGAGGAGGACGGCGGGGGAGGGAGCCCGGCGCCAGCTCCGCCTGCAGCGCTTCCGCGATGCGGGAAGAGACCTCGTCCTGCATCCCGAACACGTCCGCCAGCGCCGCGTCCAGCTTGGTGGCCCACAGCGGTCGGCCGTCGTCCACCGCCACCAGCTGCACCGTCACGCGCACGCGCTCGCCGGAACGCTGGAAGCCACCCTCGACCACGGTGTCGACGCCGAGCTCGCGGCCGGCCTCCCGCGCATCCGTGGTGCCCGCCTGATAGCGGAGGACGGCGGAGGTCGGCCGCACCAGCAGCGATCCGCGGCGGGCCAGCTCGGTGATCGTGGCGTCGGCCAGCCCCAGGCCCAGGTGGGTGTCGATCGGTGGCGGCGAGTGATCGCGGAAAGGGAGCACGGCCACGGAAGGGGCGGAGGCCTTCCGCGCGCCGGCGGCGGCGCCGCGCGCCGGCGGCGCTTCCCGGAGGACGCGGATCCCCGCCCGCGCGAGCAGGGCCGCCCATCGCGGATCGGCGGAGAGGCCCGGCCAGGGGTCGGCGCCCAGGTTGACCACCCACGTGTTGCGCTGCCGGACGGCGTCGGCGAGCCATTGCCGCGCGCGGTCGTTCTCGCCCAACCCCGCCGCCACCCGCGCCAGGCAGACCGCGGGGACGTACTCCGTCTCCGCGCGCCGCTCCAGCTGCGCCAGCACCTCGCGCGCGGGGCCGGCCTGGCCGCCGCGGCCCAGCGCCCATCCCTGCAGCGACTCGAAGACCGCCCCGCCCGCGGAGGCCTCCACGCCGCGGCGCGCGGCCGCGATCGCCGCCTCGTGGCGCCCGCGCCGGCTCTCCGCCAGCGTCAGGTACAGGAGCGCGGGCGGATAGCGCGCGTCCAGCTCCAGGGCGCGCTCGGTGGCGCGCAGCGCTTCCTCGTCGTCGCCGGAGAGATAGAACGCGGTGGCCACGAGGGTGTGGGCGAGGGTGGAGAGCGGATCGCGCTCGGCGCCCGCGCGCGCGGAGGCCACCGCCTCCGCTGCCCGACCCTGCACGGCCAGCACGTGCGCCAGGTAGAGGTGGGCGGGCACGTGGTCGGAAGAGAGGGCGAGGGCACGGCGCAGCGCAGCCTCCGCCGCCGGGAGGTCCCAGTCGAACCAGTCGCGCACGAGCGCGATGGAGACGTGCGCCTCCGGCGACCGCGGATCGAGGGCCAGGGCCCGCTCGGCGGCCCGGCGCGCCTGCGCGAACACCTCCGTCTCCGGCGAGAGGCCGTAGTACCCGATCACGCTGCAGGCGTCGGCCAGGCCGGCGTGGGCGGGAGCGAAGTCGGGATCGCGGGCGAGGGCGGCCTCGAAGGCGGAGACCGCCTTGCGCAGCTCGCCCTGGTACCGCTTGTTCCAGAAGTAGCGGCCCTTCAAATACAGCTCCCAGGCCTGGGCGTCGCGCGGCCGCGGGCGGGGGGCGGGCGGCACGGCCAGCCGGACCCTCAGCGCGCCCACCACCCGGGCCGCGATCTCGTCCTGCAGGGCGAACACGTCGCCCAGCTCGCGGTCGAAGCGCTCGGACCAGACCTGGTAGCCCTCGCGGGCGTCCACGAGCTGGACGGTGATGCGCAGGCGGGAGCCGACGCGGCGCACGCTCCCCTCGACCACGCGGCTCACCCCCAGCTTCTCCCCGATCCGGCGCACGCCGTCCGAGGTGCCCTTGAGCTGGAAGCTCGAGGTGCGCGCGGCGACCTTCAGCCCCTCCACGCCCGCCAGCGCGTGGATGAGCTCCTCGGCCAGGCCGTCGCAGAGGTACTCCTGGCTGCGATCGCCGTCGAGGTCGAGGAAGGGGAGCACGGCCACCGCCGCCCGCTCCGGCCCGGCGGAGGGCCGCGCCGCGGAGGGATCGGGAAGGGCGGTCAGCGCCGCCAGCAGCTCGCGCGCGCTCCCGAACCGGCGGGAGCGGTCCTTCTCCAGGCAACGCCGGACCACGTCGTGGAGCGCGGCGGGGACGTCCGCGGGCAGGAGGTCGAGGTCGGGGCGGGCCTCGAGGACGGCGGCCAGCGTCTCCACCGGGGACGGACCCTCGAACGCGCGCCGGCCCGTGAGCATCTCGAACAGCACGGCCCCGAAGCTGAAGAGGTCGGTGGCGGGGTCGGTGGGCTCGCCGCGGGCCTGCTCGGGCGACATGTACGCGGCGGTGCCGAGCAGCACGCCGGGCTGGGTCGGCGAGGTGGCATGATCGCCGGTCCATCTCACGCGCTTGGCCAGGCCGAAGTCGAGGATCTTCACGCGCCCGTCCTGCGTGAGGAAGAGGTTCGCGGGCTTGAGGTCGCGGTGCACGATCGCCTTCTCGTGGGCGGCGAGGAGCCCGGCCGTGACCTGGCGGGCGATCTCCGCGGCCTCGCGCGCGGGCAGCGCGCCCTCGCGGTCCAGGCGCCCGCGCAGGGTCTCGCCTTCCAGGAGCTCCGAGACCACGAAGGGCACCGCGTCCTCCATACCCACGTCGTAGACGGCGACGATGTTCGGGTGGTTGAGGGCGCCGACCGACCGCGCCTCCTGGTGGAAGCGCCGTAGCCGCCGGGCATCGCCCCGGAAGGAGGGAGGCAGGACCTTGACCGCGACGTCGCGCTCCAGCCGCCCGTCGCGCGCCCGGTAGACCTCTCCCATCCCGCCGCTGGCGATCAGCTCCACGACCTCGTAGGGTCCGAGCCGGGCGCCCGGCTGGAGGGCGCGCTCGGGGCGACCCTCTTCGGCGGCCGTCTCCTCCCCGGTATCGTCGTCGTCGGCGCCCGCGCGCAGCCCTTCGCCGAACGTGCCCGCCTCCCGATGCGCGGCCAGCAGCGAGTCCACTTCCGCGCGCAGAAGGGCGTCGCTGCCGCAAGCCGCGTCCAGGAAGCCGGCGCGGCTCGCCTCGTCGTGGTCGAGCGCCGTCTGGAACAGCTCGCCGACGCGCTGCCAGCGCTCGGGCGTCACCGCACGCCCTCCGCCAGGTAGAGCTCGGAGAGCGCGCGCTGGCAGTTGTACGCGTAGGATCGGCCGTCCGGTGTGAGGAGCACGTCGCCGATGTGCCCGACGCCGGCCACGTCCGTGGGCCGCAGCTCGCGCCAGGGTGTGCGCGTGCCCGTGCGCAGGTCCAGCCGGTCGACGACAACGGGGGGCGTGGGCCCCGGACGGCGCACGAACAGTGCCTGGCCGTCCGCGCTCCACTGGAGCGGCTGGTCGGCCGCGGCGAGGCCGGGCACGTCCTCCGGCGTCCCTCCGTCCACCGGCCAGAGGACGAAGCGGGCCGGAGGGCCGGGCGCGAGCGCGAGCACGCGGAGGCCGTCGGGGGCGATGGGGCGGTGGCGGTAGGCGATGACGCCGGGGGGAGCGAGCGGGCGCAGGGTGGCGCGGTCGAGGTCCTGCACGAAGAGCTGCGCGGGCTGCCCGCTCTCGTTGGCGAGGAAGAGGACCCGCCGGCCGTCCGGGAACCACCAGGCCCAGTGGAACTCCGCGAAGGTGCGCCCCGGCGCGAGGCGGCGGGACTCCCCCGCGCCCGTGGGGAGGACCAGGAGCTCGGGCGAGGGCGAGCGCAGGAGGCACAGGGCCGCAGTCCCGTCCGGAGAGAGCTCGGTGCCGTGTCCCTCGCCGAGGCGCACGGGTGTCTCGCCCGCGGCCTGCCGGAGGTACACGGTGTAACGCGGCCCCCCGCCCTCGCCTTCCGCGGTGAACAGCGTGCGCCCGTCGGCGGTCAGGTCGGTCAGGTGCGTCCAGTCGTACCAGGAGAAGTCCTGCTCCGCCGCATCTCCGGCCAGCCGGCCGATCGCCTCGCAGCGCGGGTGGACGTGCGTGAACAGCGCCTGGCCGGAGAGCGAGACGTCCTGGAGGACGATGGCGGCCGGGGTTCGGGCGAGCAGGCGGTACGCGCCGGAGAGGGAGACGGCATGCAGGCTGCGCGCGTTGCCGGTGCGGGTGGCCGTGAACCAGACCTCGCGGTCGTCCGGCGACCAG
The DNA here is from genome assembly GCA_041481445.1 of Vicinamibacteria bacterium. GTDB lineage: Bacteria > Acidobacteriota > Vicinamibacteria > Fen-336 > Fen-336 > AA29. The sequence goes on along the minus strand of JBGPBV010000068.1, from coordinate 20,870 downwards.
GCGACCCCGCCGATGTCGGTCCAGGAGTCGGAGAGGGTGCGCGCCTGGCCCGGGCCGTCCACGACCACCAGCGCGCCGAGGGTGTTGCCGAGCATGGGCTGGTCGACCAGCGCCACCCGGCGGCCGTCGCGGGAGACGCGGGGCGTCACCAGCGTCCCCGCCGTCTCGTAGACCGGGGAGCCGGGCGGGAACTCGAGGCGCACCCGGTTGCCCGCCGGCCGCACCACCGCGAGCCGACGGCCGTCCGGGCTCCAGTCCGCGGCCAGGACGCCGGCCAGGACGTCGCGGGGAGCGCCTCCCTCCAGGGGCACGCGGGCCAGCGTGCTCGCCTCGCCCACCCCCCGCAGCACCGCCATCTCCCCGGGAGCGGTGGCCACGAGGCGCGCGCCCGGGAGGTCGAGGCCGCGGGACTCGAACCCGTCCAGGCGCGTGGCGAAGACCTGGGGCGGACGGCCGTCCCAGGCCGCGGTGTAGTAGACGGAGTTGGCGTCCGGTGAGAAGCGCGCGGCGTCGATCGTCCCGCGCCGGAACGTGAGCTGCCGATAGGAGGGGACCTCGGCCACCGGCCCGCGGGCGGGCACGGAGCCCGTGAATCCTTCGAGCTCGAAGGCGAGGTCGGACGCGGACTGGAACCGCTCGTCCGGCCTCTTCTCCAGGCAGCGCCGCACGACCCGGGCGAGCGCGGCCGGGACCTGGGGCATCGCTTCGAGGGCGGGCATGGGATCGTCCTGGAGGACGGCGGCAAGGGTGTCGGCGGCCGTGTCGCGCCGGAAGGCGCGCCGCCCGGCCAGCATCTCGAAGAGGATCGTGCCCAGGCCGAAGAGGTCGGAACGCGCGTCCGCCGGCTCGCCTCGCGCCTGCTCGGGCGACATGTAGCCGAGCGTCCCCAGCAGCACGCCGGGCTCGGTGTGCACGGACAGCGGCTGCGTGCCCGTCGGCCCCACGCCCTCCCCCGGACGCGTGGCCCGGGCGAGGCCGAAGTCGAGCAGCTTCACGTGGCCGTCGCGGGAGACGAACACGTTGTCCGGCTTGAGGTCGCGGTGGACGATGCCGCGCGCGTGGGCGGCGGCCAGGCCGCGCGCGATCTGCGCCGCGTAGTCGGCGGCCCGGGCCAGGCTCAGCGGCCCGTCGTCGAGGCGGGCGCGCAGCGTGGTGCCGTCGAGCAGCTCCGACACGATGTAGGGCCGCCCGTCCTGGGTGCCGACGTCGTACACGGCGAGGACGTGCGGATGGTTGAGGCGGCCGGCGGCGCGGGCCTCCTGCTCGAACCGCCGGAGGCGGTCGGCGTCCCCGGCCAGGGACGCGGGCAGGACCTTGATCGCGACCTCCCGGTCCAGACGGCCGTCGCGGGCGCGGTAGACCTCGCCCATGGCTCCCGCGCCCACCGGGCCCACGACCTCGTAGGGTCCGAGACGGGTGCCCGCGGCGAGCGGCGTGGCCGCGGGCTCCCCGCCCGGCCGGCTCAGGAACCCGCCCGCCCCGGCATGGGCGTGGAGGAGCGACTCCACCTCCCGGCGCAGCGCGTCGTCGCTGCCGCAGGCCTCGGCCAGGAACGCCGCCCGCGCGGACGGGTCGCGCTGGAGGGCCGCCTCGAAGAGCGCGCTGACGCGCGGCCACCCGCCCGGGCTCACGTCACCCGTCTCCGCGTCCCGCCCCCGCCGGCTGTCCGCGGCCCGCGGCGGAGCCGCGCAAGCGGCGGAAGAGCCAGGCGCGGGCCAGGCGCCACTCGCGGGTGACCGTCGACTCCGAGACCCCGAGCACGGCCGCCGTCTCGTCGAGGCTCAGGCCGGCGAAGAAACGCAGCTCGACCAGGCGCACCTTGTCCGCATCGATGGAGGCCAGCTCGGACAGCGCCTCCTCGAGGGCCAGGACATCCACGTCGGGCTCGCCCGGCCAGGCCCGACGCGTCTCGTCGAGCGTGATGCGGTCCCAGCTGCCCCCGCGCTTGCGCGCCCCGTGCCGCCGCGCATGGTCGACCAGGATCCGCCGCATGGCCTGGGCGGCCACCGCAAAGAACTGGGCCCGGCTTCGCCAGTCCGCCGCGCGCTGCTCGACCAGCCGCAGGTAGGTCTCGTGGACGAGCGCGGTCGGCTGCAAGGTGTGGTCCCGCCGCTCGCGGCGCAGCAGGCGGGCCGCCTGCCGGCGCAGCTCGCCGTAAACGATGGGAAGCAATCGCTCCCCGGCGTCGGCGTCGCCCTTGCTCCAGGCGCGGAGGAGGGCGGTCACGTCGTGCCTTGTACCGGCCATGAGGGCAGCGTTTGGGACGGCCAAGTATCGGTCCTGGTGGCTCCGCGGCCAAGTCGAAGTTGGTCACGGGCTCCCGGCGTGGTAAGAGCGTAGCCGCGTGGACCGCCGGTGGCGCCCCGCCCTTCTCGTCGTCCTCGCGCACGCGCTGCTCGCGCTCGCGCTCTCGTGGGACATGGTCCTGCTCGGCCGCGTGCCGTACGTGCGGGACGTCGCCTTCCTGTACGTCCCGGATTTCGCCTTCCTGGCCCGGGCCCTGGCGCAGGGAGTGTGGCCCCTGTGGAATCCCCTGATCGACGGCGGCCGGCCGGTCCTGTTCCCGTACCTGCCCGACCTCGGCCTGGTCGCCCTGCTGGGTCCGCTCGGGGCCGCGCGCGCGGAGCTGCCGCTGCACCTCTGGTGCGCGGCGGCCGGCGCGTCCATGCTGGCGCACGTTCGTGGCCGCGGGCCGATGGCGGCCTGGGCCACGGGGGCGTTCTACGGGACGTCGGGATACCTGCTCTCGTGCGGCAACGTCTTCCCGATCCTGCAGGGAGCGGCCTGGGCGCCCTGGGTGATCGCGGCCGGCCTCGCCGTGCTGGACCGGCCCGGCCGGCGGCGCATCGCCGCCCTCGCCGTCCTCTCCGCCATCCAGGTGGGCTCGCTGGCCGCGGAGCAGGTCGTCCAGTCGGCCGTCCTCATCGTGGCCCTCGGCGCGCGCCGCGACGATCCGCGGCGCTGGCTGCGCCTGGCCGCGGCCGGGCTGCTCTCCGCCGTCCTCTCCGCGCCCACGCTGCTCGGCGTGCGCGCCATGTCCGCGGGCACGCCGCGCGAGGAGGGGTTCGGCCGGGCCTCGACGATGAGCTGGTCGCTCTCTCCGCGGGAGCTGCCGGCCATGGCGATCCCCTCCTACTTCGGGGACATGCACACCTTCTCGGACGCCGGCTTCTGGGGCCAGGCCGTCTTCGAGCACGGCTATCCGTACTTCCTCTCGATCTACCTCGGCCCCGTCGTGCTGCTGCTGGCCGCGCTCGGTTTCTCGCCCCGGCTGGCCCTGGTGGCGCTCGGCGGCCTGCTGGTGGCCCTGGGTGCGCACGGCCCGCTCGCGCCGCTGGTGGCGGCGGCGATGGGCGCGCTGCACATCCGCGTGCCCTCGAAATTCCTCCTCTCGACGGTGATCGCGGTGGTGGCGATGGCGGGCGACGGGCTGGAGCGGGCGGCGGGGCGGCGCGGCCGTGCCTGGGTGCTGCTCCCGGGCGCGATCCTGGCCGTCGTGGGCGCCGCCCTGCTCGCGCGGCCGGAGTGGACGGCCGCGCTGCTCGCCCGCGCCCTGTCCGCCCTCCAGGACCCGCGGGCCCAGTCCGTCATCCGCGGCGCGTGGCCCGGCGCCGTCCTGCGCGCGGCGGCGCTTGCCCTCCTCGGCGGCCTCGCCCTCTGGCGCGGCGGGCGCATGGCCGCCCTGGCCGCCCTGGCCGCGGTGGCCGACCTCGCGGTCGCCGGGGCGCCGCTGGATCCCACCACGACGCCCGACTTCTACACCCTGCGCGCGCCCTTGCGCGCGGTGGTGGAGGCGGCGCGAGCGGAGGGCCCCTACCGCTGGTTCTCGTACGGGGCGGCCCTGAACACGCGTCTGTCCTGGCGAAGCGACCTGGTGGCGCGCAACCGCGACCTGCCCTTGTTCGGGATCGAGGTGCAGTCGCTGGTGCCGCGCGCGCAGGAGCTGATCGGGCTGGAGGGCGCCTTCGACGAGGACCGCACCGGCTTCGCGCCACGAGGCTCGACCTTCGGCGAGGACGAGCGGCGCCCGGGGCGGTTCCGGCAGGTGTTCCCGCGCCTGCGCGCGGCCAGCGTCCGCTGGGTGATCGGCTACGACGCGCTCCCGGACGACCTGGTCCTCCTGCGGGCGGAGGTGGCGCAGCCGGAGGTCCGCGAGCCCCTGCGCCTGTACGAGCTGCGCGATCCGCGGCCGCGCGCCTTCTGGGTACCGGGCGCGGACGCCATCGATCGCGGCGCGCAGGGGGGCCCGGCCGTCTCCTACGAGCGCGTCGATCCCCATACCGTGCGGGTGCGGGCCACCACGCCCCCGGGCCTCATCGTCGTCCTCGATCACTACGACCCCGCCTGGCGGGCGCGCGACGAGGCGGGGGACGTGCCTCTCGTGCGCGTGGGGGCGGGATCGTGGGGGCTCCCGACCCCCGGCGGCTCCCGGACGATCGTGGCGCGCTTCAAGCCGCGCTGGCCGGCGCCGGCGCTGGTCCTGGCCGGGCTCGGTCTCCTCGTCGCCCTTAGCGCGGCCCGGCCGCCGCGCGCAGCGCGGCCAGCACGCGATCCGGGGTGAGGGGGATCTCGCGGAGGCGGACGCCGGTGGCGTGAAACACGGCGTTGGCGATGGCGGGGGCGGGACCGTTGATGGGGATCTCCGCGATGGCCTTGGCCCCGAAGGGGCCGGTGGGCTCGTGGGTGGGCACCAGGATCGACACTATCTCCGGCACGTCGACGGCGGTGGCGATCGTGTAGTCGCGGAAGGAGCGGAACTGCATGCGACCGTCGGCGTCGAAGGGCATCCGTTCGTAGAGGGCGTAGCCCACGGACTGGATGGCCGCTCCTTCGACCTGCCCTTCCGCCATCTGCGGGTTGACGACCTGGCCGCAGTCGACCGCCTCCACCACCTTGAGGACCCGCACCAGGCCCGTCTCCGTGTCCACCTCCACCTCGACGAACACCGCCGCGAACGGCGGGGGCGAGTCGTACGACATGTGGGAGGCCGTGGCCATGATCTGGAACTGGTCCTTCTGGTAGAGCGACGAGAGGCACACCTGCTCGTAGGTCACGAAGCGGCCGTCCGTCGCGCACACCTTCTGGCCGTGGAGCACCACGTCCTCGGGCTTCTCCCCGAGCATCCGCGCCCCCACCGCCGCGATCTGCTCCCGCACGATGAGGGCCGCCTTCTCGACCGCCCGCCCCGAGATGTAGGTGGTCGAGGACGCGTAGGCCCCGGGGTCGAAGGGCGTCATGTCCGTGTCCGACGAGTAGGGCACGATCTTCTCGACGGGCACGCCCAGCGCCTCCGCCGCCACCTGGCAGAACATCGTGTCCGCGCCCGTCCCGATGTCGGTGGCCCCGATGAGGAGGTTGAAGGAGGCGTCCTCGTTCATCTTGATCGAGGCCGCGCCCATGTCCACGCCCGGGATGCCGGAGGCCTGCATCACGATGGCCATCCCCACCCCGCGGCGGATGGCGCCGGAGGCCTCGGCGCTCGGCGCCGGCCCCGGCCTCGACGTCTGGTAGGCCGCGAGGTCGATCGTCTGCGCGCCGTCGAAGGCTCCGTAGCGCCGGCGCTTCTCCGGCCAGCCGATGGCCTCGGCTCCGAGCTGGATGGCCTGGGGGAGCCCGCACGAACGGATGAGCTGCTTGAAGCCCTCCTTGCCCTCGCCCAGGACCTCCGCGATCGGCTGGTCGTCGCCCTCCTGCACGTGGTTGCGGCGGCGGAACTCCAGGGGATCCTGGCCGAGGCCGGCCGCGACCTCGTCCACGTGGCTCTCCAGGGCGAAGAACCCCTGCGGGCAGCCGTAGCCGCGGAAGGCGCCCGCCACCGCCAGGTTCGTGTAGACCGCGCGCGCCTCGTAGCGCAGGTTGGGGCAGCGGTAGAGGGAGAGCGCGCGGTTCCCGGTCACGCTCATCACGGTGAGGGCGTGCGTGCCGTAGGCCCCGGTGTTCTCGAGCACGCGCATCTCCAGGGCGGTGAGCCGTCCCTCGCGCACGCCGCTCTTGACGGTCACGATCTGGGGGTGTCGCGTGCGGGCGGCGGTCAGCTCCTCCTCCCGCGTGTACTCGAGCCGCACCGGCCGGCCCGTGCGCAGGGTCAGCATCCCGCACAGGTCCTCGATGAGGATCTCCTGCTTGCCTCCGAACCCGCCCCCGATGCGGGGCTTGATCACGCGGATCCGCCGGATGGGGATCCCGAGCAGGGGGGCGATGATCCGGCGGACGTGGAAGGGGACCTGGGTGGAGGTCCGGACGATCAGGCGGTGGTCCTCGTCGAGCCAGGTGATCGTGATGTGCGGCTCGATGGAGGACTGCTGGACGTACGGCACGCGGTAGGTGGCCTCGAAGACGCGCTCCGCCTCCGCGAACCCGCGCTCCACCGAGCCCACCTCGGCCACGATCTCCGCGGCCAGGTTGCGCGCGGGGTCCTTGATGCCGGAGGCGTCCGCCTGGTCGTGGATGACGGGCGCGCCCGCCGCCATCGACTGCTCGGGGTCGAGGATGGCGGGCAGCACCTCGTACTGGACCTTGATGGCCTCGCAGGCGCGCTGGGCCTGCTCGGGGTCCTCCGCGGCCACCACCGCCACCCGGTCGCCCACGAAGCGCACCTTGCGGTCGAGCATGACCGCGTCGTAGGGGGAGGGCTCCGGCCATCCCTGCCCGGCCGTGGTGTACGGCACGCGCGGCACGTCCTCGTGGGTGAGGACGCACCTCACGCCGGGGAGGGCCCGGGCCTGGGTGGCGTCGATGCGCGTGATGCGGGCGTGCGCGTGGGGCGAATGGAGGATGCGCGCGTAGAGCATCCCCGGGAGGTCGATGTCGTCCACGAAGGTGCCGCGGCCGGTGGCGAGCTTGACGCTGTCGACGCGCCGTTCGGATTTGCCGACCGTCTTCAGGGAGGCCATGGTCAGGCGCCTTGCGGTCCGCTCTTCCCGGGCGGCGGGGCGATCGCGGCTCGGAGCACGGCCTCCACCGGCTTGACGTACCCCGTGCAGCGGCACAGGCAGCCGGCGAGGGCGTCGCGCGCCTCCTCCTCGGTCGGCCGGGGGACGGCGTCGAGGAGCGCCTTCGCGCAAAGGGCCATCGCGGGCGTGCAGTAGCCGCACTGGACGGCGCCGGTGTCCACGAAGGCCTGCTGGACCGGGTGCAGGGCATCGGGTGTCCCCATGCCTTCGATCGTGTCCACGTGCCGTCCCTCCGCCCGCAGGGCGAGGGTCAGGCAGGAGCACACCGGACGGCCGTCGACGAGGACGGTGCAGGCGCCGCATTCCCCGGTCTCGCAGCCGTGCTTGACGCCGTGGAGGCCCTCCGCGCGCAGCAGGTCGAGCAGGGTGGTGCGCGCCTCCGCCCCCGCCTTGCGTCGTTCGCCGTTGATCCAGACCTCGACCATGCCGGAGGTGAAGTAGGGGAGCTCGGTGGGCCGGCGCGGCGGCAGCGGCGGCCGCGGCCGGGGAGGGGCGGGCTTGGGAGCGCCGCGGGCCTGGGCGATCGCCCGCTCGAGCCCGCGCCGGGCCAGCACGAGCGCGACCTCCTTGCGGTAGCTCGCGGGGGCGTGGGCGTCGTCGCGGAAGGGCGCGCGCATCGCGATCTGCTCGAGGCAGCGCTGAAGGGCGGCGGCGTCGCCGGTGCTCCCTTCCACGCGTGCCTCCGCCTCCGGGATGCGGGCCGGTCGCGTGCGCAGCCCGGTGATGGCGATGCGGGCGCGCGCGCACTTCTCGCCCGCGAACGAGATCGTGACCGCCACCGCCACCAGGGCGGGCGCCGAGGGCAGGACGGCCACGCGCTCCAGCGCCGTCCCTTCCGGCACGCCCGGGATCATCAGGGACGTGAGCAGGCCGCCCTTTCCGAGGTCCTCGGCCGGGTCCCTCAGGAAGCGGAGGGCGGGGCTCTCCAGGGGTCCCGTGGGGAGGGCCACCTCGAAGATCGCGTTGAGGGCCAGCAGGGCCGCCACCACCTCGGAATCGTGGGCGCCGTGCACGGCTTCCCCTCCCACCGTGGCCATCCCCCGGATCATGCGGGACGCGGAGTGGGCGCGCGCGGCCGCGGGGAGGAGGCCGGCGGTGGCCGCGTGCACCGCCGGCGATTCGATCAGGTCCTGGAGGGTGACCATCGCGCCCAGGCGGAGGTCTCCGTCCACCAGCTCGACCTTGGCCAGGCCGAGCGCGGCGAGGTCGAGGACGTTCGGGACGTCGCGCAGGGTGGCGAACAGACGCGTCCCCCCGGCCAAGGGGACCACCCCCTGGCGCGCCAGGTTCAGCGCCTCTTCGAGGCGTGTCGGACGGTGATAGCTGCGGATCCCGCGCGCCAGCATCGCGGCATTCTAGTGGCTGGGCGGCGGGGAAACCACCGCCGCCACTCTCAATACCAGATGCGCAGCGACTGGATGTTCCCCCGCGTGATCTCCGCGTCGACGGAGGCGACCACGTGGCCGGCGCCGTCCCGCACCGTGATCTTGAACGAGTCGCGGCGACGTCCGGGCTCGCCCGCGTCCGTGGCCACGGCGTCGAACCGGTAGCCGGACCGGCCGTTCCAGCGGCCGGTGCCGCTGAAGGAGACCGTGTCCACGCCCGACGCGGGCCGCGGGCCGGGGGAGACGCCGGGCACGTTGAAGAAGCTCACCGACGTGATCGCGGTGGACTCGAACCGGTCCTCCTGGTCACGCCCGTGCTTACGGGTCGTGACGCGATAGCGCAGCCATCCCGCGTCGGCGCCGCTGGCGCGTTCCTGCACGAAGAAGTCGACGTCGTGCTCGATGGACCCGAGATCGATCTCGGCGTCGCCGATCATGCGGCCGGGAACGTCGGGGGTGGACACCTTGACCGTGAACGATCCGCTCGCGGTGTTGCCGTGGGTGTCGCTGGCCGTGCAGGACACGGTCGTGGTGCCGATCGCGAACGTGCTGCCGGAGGCCGGGTTGCAGGTGACCGGCCGCGGCCCGTCCACGGCGTCGGAGGCGGTCACGGTGTAGGTGACGGCCGCACCCGACGGCGAGCTCGCGGTCGCGGTCAGGGGACCGGGCAGGCTCAGCACGGGGGCGATCGCGTCGACCACGTCGACGACCACCGGAGCCGAGACCGGGCTGATTCCGTCCGTCACCGACACCGCGAACGAGTACGAGGCGCCGGCCTGCGCGGCCGTCGGCGTCCAGGTGAACGAGCCCGTCGAGGCATCGATGGCCGCGCCCGCCGGAACGGCACCGGAGAGGCCGTAGGTCAGGGCCTGGGCCGGGATGTCCGGATCGGAGGCGATGGCGGTGAACGTGAGGGGCTGCCCGTACGCCACCGCGTAGTGACCGGCCACGGCGAGGCTGGGCGGGGTGTTGACCTCGCTCACGGCGATCACGACGTCCGCGTCGGTGGCGGCGATGCCGTCGGACACGCGCACCTTGAACGCATAGGGCGCGCCGGTGCCGCCCTGGGCCTCGGTCGGCGTCCACGAGAACTGCCCGGTCACGGGGTCGATGGCCGCCCCGGCCGGGGCGCCGGCGAGGGAGAACGTGAGCGACGGGCTGTCGGTATCGTGGGCCTGCGCGGTGAACGTGTAGGGCGCGAGCTCGGGGATGGTCGCGGCCGCGGGCACGAAGGTGAACTCGGGAGCGTCGTTGGTGGCGGCCACCGAGACCTCGACCGTGCCCGTGGCGCATTTCGGATCGGCGAGGCCGCCGGTCCGGCCGTCGTCGCAGACCTCGTAGGTGAAGGCGGCGGCGCCGTTGAAGTCGTGCTCGGGCACGTAGGTGACCTGGCCCCCGGACCCGGACAGGGCGACCGTGCCGTGGGTGGTGGCCCCGGCGAAGACGCCGGTGACGGTGAGGGTCTGGCCGGCCTCGTTCGCGGGCCCGGCGCTGTCGTTCGCGGTCAGGTCCGCGGCCGCGAAGACCAGGGGGACGTCCTCGTCCGTGGTCCGGGCGTCGTTGCCGGCGGCGGGCGGGTCGTTGACCTCGTGGACCTGGATGGTGACCGTCGACGTGTTGGAGCTGCGAACTCCGTCGCTCACGTGGAAGGTGAAGCTGTCGGTGCCCACGAAGTCCGCGACCGGCGCGTAGGTCTCGTTCCCGTCCGAGCCCGTCACCGCGCCGTGCGTGGGCGCACTGTCGATGACGTAGGTGAGCGGACCGGCGCTCGCGCTCACCGCGTGGAGCGTGAAGTCCTTCGGGGTGTCCTCAACCGCGGCCACCACCTGGTCGGCCGCGCCCGGCGGGCGCGGGTCTCCGTCCTTCGCGGCCTCGATCACGTGCTGAACGGCGGGATCGACCTTCGAGAAGAAGTCGTATCCGGTCAGGGCCTCGACGTCGTGCACGCTGACCAGGAATTCCTGCCAGTCGTTGGGGCCGGTCTGGTCACAGGCAGGCGGGACGACGTCGGGCGGGTGACAGGCGATGCTCTGACGGTTCGGCATGATGACGGCGATGGTCCGCGTGGAGGCGCTCACGTGCCCGGGGTCGTCCTCGTGGTCACACGACGGGTCCTTCTCGTGGTCACACGACGGGTCCTTGGGCTTGGGCAGGATCAGCGCGACCTTCCAGGTGTAGGCGGGCACGGTCACGCGTCCGCCGGCCAGGGTGGTGGCGGAGCCGTTCGCGCCCGTCCCGCCCGCTCCCCACGGCCCGGACACGATGTAGACCTCGTTCGTGGCCAGCAGCGTGCGCAGGTAGTTCTCGAGGTTCGCCCACCAGTCCTGGTTGTTGTCGGGGGCCTGCGCGACCATGTTGCTCATCAGGAACGTGGCTTGGTTGATGGGCAGGGAGTTCGGGAACTCGCGGTCTGCGTTCGGCGTCATGTGCCCGCGGTCGAAGCCGGTCGTGAAGAAATCGGTGGCCTGGATGCGACACGACCCCGGCGGCGGCAGGGCCGGAGCGTTCACGGGACACCGCCACTCCGCCGGCACCGCCGGGTCCGGGCGGAAGGTGTCGACGCGCACGAGGGCACCGGCCTGCGCCCACCGGTCGTCGAGGTGCCAGCTCACCCAGTTGGGCCGCCCGAGGTCGCGGTTGTAGGAGAGCGCGTACTCCGGCTTCGACATCAGGTAGTTGTCGGGCTCGTTCACGTCCGGCACCGCGCCCGAGGGGTTGCCCATCGTGAGGTGCACGTCCGCCGGGTAGGGCGGGGGCGTGCCCGGCGGCGTGAGTGTGAACGACCACACGAAGTCGGCGGGCAGGGTGTCCGTGTTGGGACCCCCGTCGTCGAGGTCGACGTCGTGCACGGAGTCCTTGTGCAAGGTGACCGTGCACTGCTCGCCGGCCTGGAAGTTCACGTTGGGCGTGACGACGAAGGTCCGCGGCCCGCCGGCCCCGGTGACGTCGTCGTGGACGCCCGTACTTGCGCAGGCGATGTCGAACCAGCCGTCGTCCACGCTCACGTCCTCGGAGAACGTGACCGTGATGCTCGCGTCGCGGGGCGCGTTCGACCCGTTCACGGCGGGGTCGGTGCTCTGCACGCGCGGGCCGACCTCCGCGATGGGCGACGTGCGCCGCGGGTTCGGCGTGCCGGCCAGGAAATCGGCAGAGTTGCTGTCGGTGTCGGTGGCTCCGCCGTTCTTGCGCAGGAGCGCCGTGGTGTTGCTGGGAGCGGGGGCGTTCGCCGTCCCCTCGCGACAGTTCGCGCCGCCGTAACCCACGAAGTCGATGAGATCGGGATCGACGGACGGACAGGAGCCCTCCGCCCCTCCGACGAGCGCGTCCCCGTTGCTCACCAGCGCGACCTTGCCCGTGGTCGCGCTCATGTTGATGCTGCCGGAGACGTTGGGCAGGACCGGCAGCTCGTCCCCCACGGCACCGCCGGAGGCGAGCGCGATCAGGTAGTACTCGCCGGGCGCGATCACGCCCGCCAGCGGCTGCACGTTGCTGGGCGAGAAGGTGCCGGTGACGGAGGCATACTGGATCGACCACCCGGTGATGTCGAAGGGCGTGGTGCCCGGGTTGTACAGCTCCAAGTAGTCGTTCTGGAAGACGGCGTTCGAGTTCCCGCCGCCGCCGTAGATCTGGCTGATGACGGGGTGGCCGACGGGCGGAGGCGCGGGGTTGACCGTGAAAACGATCGAGCCCGTGCCCGTCCGCCCCTGGTCGTCGGTGATGGCGAAGGGCAGGCTCTTGCCGCCGGGGGTGGTGCTGGCGGCGATGGTCGCGGTGAAGCTGAAGCTGTTGCCGCCGTCGTCGTTGAAGGCCTGGGTGGAAGAGCCGCCGATCGAGGACAAGTCGGCGCTGACGTGCAGCCCGGTGCTGGCGGGATTGGCGCCGGGACTCGCGGCGACGGTCAGGAGCACGGCCCCACCCACCACGGACGGATCCGGGTTCGCGGAGCCACTGCCGGACGGATTGGTGTTCGAGGCCGCGTTGCCGGTGACCCGGATGTCGTCGATCCCGATCCACTCGTCGCTTCCCACCGCGTCCGTCGTGATGATGCGGACCTGGACCAGGGGCTGGTTGTCCGCGCTGGCGGGCAGGGTGACGGAGACCGGCGTGAGCAGCGTGGCCTGGCTCGGCCCGCTGCTGGCGTCGGCCACGAAGCCGGCGGGCAGGTTCGTGTAGCTGCCCGAGGCGCCGATCCGGAACTGGAGGGCCACGGGCTGCAGGGCGTTGTCGGCGGAGCCGTCGATATCGCGAAGGGTGTAGGCCACCTGCACCGCGGTGAAGCCCGTCGTGTTCAACGTGATCACGAGGTGGGGTGCCCGCGCCGTGCCCGAGCCCTGGAGCGCGACGACCGGATTGGCGATCCCGTCGAACTCGGTCACGCCGCCGGTCGTGAACGTGTTGGGGTCGCTCCGGTTCGCATTGACGTCGACGGGAGTGCCCGAGCCGTCGGCGGTGATGGTCGCGGGGTTGACCGCGGTCGCTCCGGCCATGCCGTCGCCGCGGTATCCGATGATCCCGGGCACGCCGCTCCAGTTGTCGTCCGTCGTGATGAGGGTCGCGGTGCTCCAGTTCTGCGAGAACGGGAGGGTCTGGGGGGTGGTGTCGGCATGGATGACGGCGTGAGGGAGGCCGAGCACGACCGCCGAAGCGACCGCGCACACCACGACCCGGCTCAGGACTCGCTGATTCATTCCGCGCCTCTCAACCGAAGGGATTCGGCGCCGTCCGGCCGGCAACCGGACACCGCCGACGTTCTTGGGCAATATGACGATCCGTGCGGAGGAGCAGGAAGTCTAACACGGCCGATGCGGCGGTCGCCGGGCGCCCCGGTGACGCTGGGGCGGCGGATCAGCCCCGGGAGAAGTAGTCGCGGCCGGTGGCGCGCGAGGCGGCGGTGAGCATCCGCTCGGAGATCGCGTCCGCGCGAGCGACCAGGGCGGGCACGTCCACCCCCACCAGCTCCCCGCCCTCCACCACCACGCGGCCGTTCACGATCACGGTGTCCACCGGCTCCGGGAACGGCGAGAACACGAGGGCGGCCAGGGGATCGCTCGACGCCCCCGCATACGACAGCCGCCGCGTGTCGATCATCACGAGGTCGGCCGCCTTTCCCGGCTCCAGGCTCCCGATGTCGTCGCGGCCGAGGCAGGCCGCCCCGCCCCGGGTCCCCATCCAGAGCACGTCCTCCGCGGTGAGCCAGCGCGCGGGATCGGCGCCGATGCGGTGGGCGAGCAGGGCCTGGCGCGCCTCCGCGAGCATGTTCGAGCTGTCGTTGCTGGCGGAGCCGTCCACGCCCAGCCCGACGGGGGCGCCCGCGTCGAGGAGCGCGCGCACGGGGGCGATGCCGGAGCCGAGGCGGAAGTTCGACGAGGGGCAGTGGGCGGTCCCCGTCCGCGTCTCCCCGAACAGCGCGACCTCGTCCGGCGAGAGGTGGACGGCGTGCGCCATCCACACGTCGGCCGCGAGCCATCCCAGGCGCCGGACGTACTCGACGGGCCGCACGCCGTACACCTCGAGGCAGTACACCTCCTCGTCCTTCGTCTCCGCGAGGTGGGTGTGGAGCCGGACTCCGTGCTCGCGGGCGAGGTCGGCGGTGCGGCGCATGAGGCCGTCCGTCACCGAGAAGGGCGAGCAGGGGGCGAGCGCGATCCGCGTCATCGCCCCCGGCCGGGGGTCGTGGTACTCGCGGATGAGGCGGCGCGAGTCGGCCAGGATGGTCTCCTCGTCCTGCACGACGTCGTCGGGCGGCAGCCCGCCCTGGGCCCGGCCGCGGCTCATCGAGCCCCGCGTGGGGTGGAAGCGGATGCCCAGGTCGCGCGCGGCCGTGATCTCGGCGTCGACGAGCCGCTCGTGCCCGCGCGGGAACAGGTACAGGTGGTCCGTGGACGTCGTGCAGCCGGTCAGGAGCAGCTCGCCCAGGCCGACGCGCGCGGCCACCTCCACCGCCTCCTCGTCGTTGCCCCGCCAGACCTCGTAGAGCTCGACCAGCCAGCGGAAGAGCGGCGCCTCCTGCACGCGCGGGACGTTGCGGGTGAGGGTCTGGGGCAGGTGATGGTGCGTGTTCACGAGGCCGGGCAGCACGACCTTGCCCCGCGCGTCCAGCCGCCGGTCCACGTGGCCGGCGGGAGGCTCGCCCGTCCCGACCGCGGCGATGCGTTCGCCCTCGACGAGCACCCAGCCCCCGGGCAGCCGGCGTCGCGCATCGTCCATCGTGGCCACCAGGCGGGCGTCGTGGACGAGGAGGCGCACGCCTCTCCTTTTATCAGCAGAGCCCGCGGACGAGAAGCCGCGCGGTTCCTCAGAGTGCGCTAAGTTCTAAGGCATGCACGAGCCCTTCTCGACCCCGCGCCACGCGTGGCCGCTCGCCCTCCTCGTCGCCGCGCTCGCGCCTCGTGCCGGCCTGGCCGCGGAGCCGGGCCGTCTCGGCCATGACGTCGTGCCGACCTTCGAGTCCGTGCGGCTGTCCGTGGATCCGGCCCAGGCCGAGTTCTCGGGGAGCGCCCACGTCGAGCTGCGGGTGGCGCGGCCCGTCGCGACCGTCTCCCTGCACGCCGACGGTCCGGTGCTCTCGACCGTGCGGCTCGAGGGCCCCGAAGGCGAGATCCCGGTGCGCCGCTCCGCGGGCGAAGGCGGCCTGGTCCGACTGGAGGCCGACCGGCCGCTGGCCGCCGGAGCCTACACGCTGGACCTCGAGTTCAAGGCGCCGTTCGACCCGCATGCCGTCGGCCTGTACCGCACACGCGCGGGCGACGACTGGTACGCCTTCACGCAGTTCGAGGCCACCGACGCCCGCCGCGCCTTTCCCTGCTGGGACGAGCCCTCCTTCAAGATCCCCTACCAGGTCACGCTGGTGGTGCCCGCGGCCCTTCTCGCCGTGTCGAACACGCCGGTCGAGAGCGAGACGCCGGCGGGCGCGCTCAAGACCGTCGTCTTCAAGAAGACGCCGCCGCTGCCGTCCTACCTGCTGGCGGTGGCCGTCGGCCCCTTCGACACGGTTCCCATCACCGGCATGTCCGTCCCCGGCCGCGTGGTCACGGTCAAGGGCGCGGGGGTGCTGGCCGGGGAGGCGGCGCGCATCACCCCGCCCCTCGTGGGCGCGCTCGAGAAGTATTTCGGCCGGCCGTACCCGTTCGAGAAGCTCGACCTCGTCGCGGTGCCCGAGTACTGGCCGGGGGCGATGGAGAACCCGGGCGAGGTCACGTTCGCCGACCAGATCCTCCTCATCGATCCCGCGGCGGCCACCGTGGCCCAGCGGCGCCTGATGATCGAGGTCACCGCGCACGAGCTCGCCCACATGTGGTTCGGGGACCTCGTGACCATGGCCTGGTGGGACGACCTCTGGCTCAACGAGTCGTTCGCGTCGTGGATGGGCGACCGCGTGACCCGCGAAGCCTTCCCCGATACCGAGGTCGAGGTCCGGTCCGTGGAAGGCGCGCAGCGCGCGATGAACACGGACGCCCGGCTCACGACCCGCGCCATCCGGCAGCCGGTCGCGGCGATGGACAACCTCCTGCAGGCCGCGGACGAGCTCGCCTACCAGAAGGGCGAGGCCGTGCTCGGCATGTTCGAGTCGTGGCTGGGTCCCGACGTCTTCCAGAAGGGGATCCGCGACTATCTCGCCGCCCACGAATGGGGAAATGCGGCCGCGGACGACCTCTGGAAGGCCCTCGGCGCCGCGTCCGGCAAGGAGGTCGGGCGGGCGATGGCCTCCTTCCTGGACCAGCCGGGCGTGCCGATCGTCAGCGCGGAGGTCCTCGAGGGAGGCAAGTCCGTCCGGCTCACCCAGCAGCGGTTCGTGCGCGCGGGGGCGGCGGCGCCGCCGACCCTCTGGGAGGTCCCGGTCGGGATCAAGTCCTCCGACGGGACCGCGACCCGGACCCGCACCGTCCTCCTCACCGCGCGGTCCCAGGAGTTCACGCTCGAGACCGCGAGCGCGCCGGTCGCATGGATCGCGCCCAACGCGGGCGAGCGCGGCTACTACCGGTGGTCGGTGGCCCGCCCGCTGCTCACGACCATGGCCGGCGACTCGGCCACCCGGCTCGACCGGCGCGAGCGCGTCGGGTTCGTGGGAAACCTCTCCGCCCTCCTCGACGCGGGCGTCCTGAACGGGGCCGACTACTTCCGGCTCCTGGCGTCCTTCGCGGACGACCCGGAGCCGCTGGTGGTGGCGGCGGTCGTCACCGCGCTCGACGAGACGAAGCCGGCGCTGGTCACCCCCGAGCTGCGCACGGCCTTCGCCACCTACGTCCGCCGGACGCTCGGGCACGCGCTCGAGCGCATCGGCCCCGCCCCCCGCCCCGGCGAGCCCGAGTCCGTGGCGGCCCTGCGGCCGCAGCTCCTGTGGTGGGTGGGCGTCGAGGGGGACGACGCCCGCATCCAGGCCTATGCCCACGAGGTCGCGCAGCAGTACTTCACCGACCCCGCGCACGTGGATCCGGCGGCGGCGGGCGTGGCGCTGGAGATCGCGGCGGCCACGGTCGGGGACCGCGCGCTCTTCGAGCAGATCAAGACGCGCCTGGAGGCGCCGAGGCCACCGGCGGAGCGCGCGCGGCTCTTCAGCGCGCTGGGGCGATTCGCGGATCCGGGGTTGGCGGAGGAGGCCCTCAACCTGCCCGGGCGCACGCTCCAGGAGGGCGGGGCCCTGACCAGGGCGATGTCCTCGACCCCCGAAGGGTCGGACCGCGTCTTCGCCTGGTACCGCCAGCACTACGACGACATGGCCGGCCGTCTTCCTCCGATGTTCCTGGCCTTCCTGCCCGACATCGCGCTGGGCCAGGCCTGCTCCGAGGAGCGCCTGAGCGCCGTCCGGGAGTTCTTCGGCGACCCCAAGCGCAACGTAGCGGGCACGGACAAGGAGCTGGCCATGCGGGCGGAGGAGGTGCACGACTGCATGGCGTTGCGCGCGCGCGAAGGGGCGTCGTCGTCGGCCTACCTCCGGGCGGCGGATCCGAGGTAGCCTCCATCGACGGTCAGCAGCCTGACATTAACCGCCCGCGCGGTGTAAGCGCGGCGGCGAGTGTAGGACGTTCAGCGCGGCCGCTGTCCTTTTTACACACGGCGGACGAGCGGTGCGCGCCCGGCCGCCGGCTTCCCGCGGAATACCGCGTTCGGAGGGCGACCATCGCGCGGGCACGCTCCTTGCTCATCCTTCGGAATCCTCGCACCCGTCCCGGCGGCGAGGCTCGACCAGGAGCGAGCGGATATGGCAACTCTCACGAAGGACGGCGGACGCAGCAGGGCACGGCAGGCGGCTCTCCCCGGCGTGGGCCCTGCGTCGAGCCAGGTCCAGATCGTCGAGAACCCCATCCGGCGGCAGGACCCGCGGCTGGGCGTGGAGGTCGAGGAGGAGGTCCAGCGCGCCCTCCGGGACGAGGACCTCGGATCGGTCCAGGTGCGGTTCCGCGTCTGCTGCGACGAGGTGGACGGCCTGAGGTTCATCTGCAAGGTCGAGAATCCTCCCCGGGTCGACGACGACGGCCCGGCGCCGCCGCCGTGGCGGTGGTGGTCGCCCCTGCTCGAGACGGCCCAGGAATTCCGCGAGTCGCTCGAGGAAGGGATCCGGGTCCGGCGCCATCGCCTCGCCCTCGCCACCGGCAGCACCCGCTAGGTCCCCCCGCCCGCTCGGGTAAGATCGGGGCCGCATGCCGGCTCCGATCGCCCGCGGCGGCGCCCCCGACAAGGACGACCAGGGCCCTTCCGGTCCGCTCGCGATCGTCCTCGGCTGCCCCAAGTGCGGGGCGCCCTTCACCGTCGACGACACCGTCGTCAGCGTGGCCTGCGCCCACTGCGGGTCCCTGCTCGTCCTGAGCGCGCCCGGCCGCGACGAGGTCTACGTCACCGACGACGTCGTGCGCGGCGCGGAGGACATCCGCGAGATCGTCATCGAGTACCGCGTGCAGGCGGAGCGCGCGGAGATCGTCGCGCGCCACACCGACGGCGACGGGAACCCGCCTTCGGAGTCCTTCGTCCAGGGGCGCCTCGAGGTCTTCGAGCGTCGCCTGCGCGAGAGGGTCCAGGTGCTCGAGGCCCGGCGCCTGGAGGTGCCCTACTGGCACCTCACGGGCAAGCTCGTGCAGGTCGTCGTGGGCCGGCAGGGCGACGGGCCCAAGGTCGTCCGTCTCCGCGCCTGGGACGTGGAGCACACCGTGCCTGGATACGATACCGCCACCGCCGACCTGCGCGACCGCGGCCTGAGGCTCTCCGCCGCGCGCGTGCGGCCCCTGGTCGCGAAGGACCTGGCGGTCAAGGGGCCGTTCCTTCCCTGGGTGCCGGCCACGCCCCAGCATTACCGCGAGATCGACAAGTGGAAGTCGCGCGACCTCGAGCCCGGCGTGGAGGCGGTGACGCGCCAGGCCGGCTACATCGCCGCGCGGCGGCTGCTCGTCTACCGGCCCTATTGGCTCGCCTTCGTGGAGGTGGACGGGCCGGCCGTCTCCGTCCTCATCGACGGCTCGTTCTCGTCGATCGGCGGCCATCCCGACGGGCACGAGACGCGCGCGCTCCTCGGGCGGGCGGTGCCGGACCCCCTGCGCTCGACGGGAGAGTCCTACCGCCGCATCACCATCGCCGCCTCCCGGTGTCCCGATTGCGGGTTCGAGTCGGGCTTCGACCGCGCGGCGCACGTCGTCGTCTGCCCCAATTGCCACCTGGCGCTGGAGCCGGGACCGGACGGGCTGCGCATCCGGCCCTATTCGCACGCGGCCGTGGGCGAGGTGCGGCTGGACGGCGACTACCTCCCGTTCTGGCGCTACGAGTTCAAGGTGGAGATGGCGGGGGCGCCGCCCGTCACCCGGCTCGAGGACTACGCGCGCGCGCTGTTCCCGCAGGCGCCGCCCGGCTTCGCGCCCCGGGGAGCCCACCTGTGGGTGCCCGCGTTCCGGCTGCTCGGGACCGAGAGCGGCGACCAGGCCTTCCAGGGGCTCGTGAGCTGGATCCACGGGACCGCCCTCACCGTCGAGGACGGCAAGCTGCCGCTCGGGGGCGCGTGCACCGCCTGGCCGGCCACGGTCGACGAGACGGACGCGCGGGAGGCGGCGGAGTTCGTCCTCCTCGGCCTCCACGGCAAGGCCTCGGCCGCGCGCCTGAACACGATGCTGGTGACGCGCACCGTCATCAAGGCCAGGCTGACCCTCCTGAACCCGCGGCTGGTCGTGGTGCCGTTCGACCGGGGCGCGGACGGCGCCCTCCATCCGCCCGGCGCCCCCGTCCGCATCGCGCCCCTCCTGCTGCGCGGAGGCCCGGAGCTGGAGGCGATGCGCGAGACCGTGTACCGGGCCGCGCGCGCGATGGAGCACCCCCGTCCGCGGCCGCGGCCCTCG
Source organism: Vicinamibacteria bacterium (assembly GCA_041481445.1). Lineage (GTDB taxonomy): Bacteria > Acidobacteriota > Vicinamibacteria > Fen-336 > Fen-336 > AA29. Next base: position 1,217 of record JBGPBV010000068.1, on the reverse strand, counting down.
TTCTAGGGGTTGCCGCCCGGCTCCAGGATCAGGTCGCCGCTGCCGGTGTCCACCGAGATCCGCGTCTGGGCCGAGCCCCGGCGATAGCCGATCACCTCCCGCTTGCGGACGATGGGCTGCGCGTCGGGATAGCGGCTGATGATGTCGCCGCTCCCCATGTCCGCGATGGCCTCGAAGGAGGCATCGGGGCCCAGGCGCAGCCGCACGTCCCCGCTGCCGGTGTCGGCCTTCAGGCGCGTGAGCCGCTTGCCGCCGGCCTGCAGCTCGACCGAGCCGGAGCCGGTGTCGGCGTCCACCTCGTCCGCCTCGCTGTCGATCAGGCGGACGTCGCCCGATCCCGTGTCGAGCTCGATCCGTCCCGCGGAGGCGCCCCGCACCTCCACCTCGCCCGAGCCGGTGTCGCAGCGCAGCCGCTCGCCGCGGAAGTCCACGACCTCGCAGTTCCCGCTCCCGGTGTCGCACGTGAACCGGCCCTCGAGCGCCTTCGCCTTCACGTCCCCGGAGCCGGTGTCGGCCACGAGGTCGCCCTTCGAGTCCTCGAGCGCCACGTTGCCGCTGCCCGTGTCGAACCGGATGTCCCCGTCGAGGCCGGAGCCCTCCAGGGGACCGACGACGTTGCGGAACACGGCCTGGAGCGGCCGCCGCGGGACGTGCACCTCGACGTCCGCGTAGAGGAGGACGCCGCCGGCGCTGCTCACGGTGACGTGCTCGTATCCGTCGTACTTCGTGCGGCTGTGGTGGCCGCCGTCGAACCAGTGGTGGCGTCCCTTCCCGTTCGACGCTCCCGGGTATCGGTACTCCTGGTACCGGTCGAGCGGATAGCGGACCCGCAGGGCGGGGCGGCCCTTCTCGTCCGTCACCTGCTCGAGCCTCAGGGCGCCGGCGAGCGCGTCGCTCTCCGCGTGGACGGTGGCGACGACCTCGACTTTCTCCGAGCCGCCCGTCACGACGCGCATCGAGCCGGCCAGGTTCTCGACCGCGAAGGCCTGGCCGGGTGCCGCCTCGAGCTCGGCGCGGAGGGTGCGCGTCGCCTCCGCGGCACCGGCGGGGACCGCCATCAGCAGGAGGGGGACGGCGAGGAACGAGACAGGACGCACGAGGACCTCCTTCGTCAGTGTTGCCTCTGGAGACGGCGCGCGCGGCCGAAAGGTTTGCCGAACGTTCGATCCAATGTTTTGAACCACGTCCGAATCGTTGGATACGCCAGCCGTCCCAGC
>JBGPBV010000067.1:0-33806 GCA_041481445.1 Vicinamibacteria bacterium | reverse complement strand
CCAGCCATCCTCTCCGGACGAGCTCCGCGGGCACGCTCGAGAGGTACGGCTTGATGTCGAGGACGGGCGTGCCGTCGAGCATGTCCACCCCGCGCACGCTCAGCCGCCGGCCCTCGCGCCCGAGCAGCTCCACCACCGTCAGCCCGACGGGGTTGGGCCGGCGGGGAGAGCGCGTCGCGAACACCCCGTGCGGGCGGTCGTCCGTGGGCGGGGTCACCGTGAGCTCGAACCCCTCCGCGCGATGGAAGACCCAGAGCAGGAACAGGTGGGAGAAGCCCTCGATGTCGGAGAGCCCGGCCTCGTAGTCGAAGAGCACCTCGACCTCCCCTTCGGCGTGGTGCTCCGCTCCGAGACCCCGGGGGATCTGCTCGACGTCGGTGAACGGCGTGCGCACGAACGCGATCGGACGGAGCTCGAAGCTCACAGGCCCGCCGCGTAGCCGGCGGCCACGAGGACGGCGGTCGCCACCCCGTAGCCGAGCTCGGTGAACCCGACCGTCTGCGGGCGCACGCGCGCGTGCCCGGGCCAGAGGCCGTGGGCGGCGCGCGCGAGCAGGATCGCGAATGCTCCCGCCGCCAGCCACGGGACGCGCCCGGACCACGCCAGCAGCACCACCCCGAGGAGCGCGGTCGCGTGCGAGACCAGGCCCGGCCACCGCGGCGCCGGCTGGTCACGGTCGAGCCGCAGGCGCGCGCGGACGTAGAGGACGGAGGTGACGCCCTTCGCCGCGAGAAGGCCCCAGACGGCGACGGCCGGCCCCGCCGCCCAGCCGCCGGCGAGCATCAGCGCCGTCGCGCTCGCCCCGAGGGCCACGCTCCCGAGCAGCTCGGGCAGGAGGTGCCGGCCCTGGAGGCGCGCGTCGTACCAGAGCTGGACCATTCCGAGCGGCGCCGCCGCCGCCAGGGGGACCCAGGCCGCGCCGGGCGCGCGCGCGAGGGCCAGGGCCAGGCCGCCCAGCGCGACGGCGCCGTACACGGCCGCCGTCTTCGCGGCCAGGGAGGTGCGCGGCGTCCGCGTGCCGCGGCGCCGGTCCGAGAGCACGAGCTTCAAGGGATGGCGCACGAGGAACGTCGCGATCGCCGCCACCGCGAGCCCGAGCCCGGCCGTCGTGGGCGCGAGCACCATCCCGATCAAGAGAGGCTCGACGAGCATTCCCCATCCGCCGTGCTCCACGGGAAGGGCAACGGACCTGAGCGACACCCCGGGGGGAGCGCCGGCCATCGACGCGCTCTTTTCGTGGGGCGCGCCCCCGCGCGCAATCATTGCCGGCGTGGTCGTCCCGCTCGCCGCGCTCAACTGCACCTCCCGGTTGGTCACGGGACCATATCAATCGCCGTGCCACTCGAGGGGCGTCGCCTTCCGGCCGCGTGATACTGTCGCTCCTTCATGGGTGATCCCGATCCGATCACGCGCTTCCAGGAGCTCTTCGCGCGGGCGAAGGAGTCCGAGCCCGAGGGTGGGACCGCGGTCGCCCTCGCCACCGCCGACGTCTCCGGCGCTCCGTCCGCGCGCATGGTCCTCCTCAAGGGCGTGGACGCGGGCGGCTTCGTGTTCTTCACGTCCTACGAGAGCCGGAAGGCGCGCGAGCTGCAGGCCAACCCGCGGGCCGCGCTCTGCTTCTTCTGGCCCACCCTCGGCTCGCAGGTGAGGGTCGAAGGCACGGTGACGCGGGTGAGCGGGGAAGAGTCCGACGCCTATTTCGCCACGCGTCCCCGGGAGAGCCAGCTCGGGGCGTGGGCATCGCGGCAGAGCGCGCGGCTCGACTCGCGGGCCGAGCTCCTCCTGCGGGTGGCCGGCGTGGTCGCCCGCTTCGTCGGACGATCCGTGCCTCGCCCGGAGACCTGGGGTGGATATCGAATCGCCCCGCGGCGCATCGAGTTCTGGACGTCCCAGGCCCACCGCCTCCACGACCGCGTCCTCTACACGTGGGAGCCGGACGGGTGGACCTCGGAGCGGCTCTTCCCCTGAGCCGCACGCCTTGCGCCACGCCACCGCGCGCGGCGCAACTCCTGCGTGACCGTTTCGGCTGCATCGCCGCAACTCACTGATCCGGCGCTCCGAAGGCGAGCTCGGTCGCCTGGCGAACAAGTTGCGTAGGCCGGGTGTACGATGCGCTCGTCATGGACGACCGCGTGAAGGCCTCCTACCAGGACCGCGTGCGCGCGCTCGACACGGTGGTCCGCCAGCGCGAGCGCGAGCTGACGATCCTGGCCCAGGTCGCCTCACGCGTGCACGGCGAGAACGAGGTGCAGGCCATCCTCGACATCGCGCTCGACGAGATCCTCGAGCGGATGGACCTCGACACGGCCTGGATCTTCATGGGGACGGACGAGGAGCGGAAGCTCAGGCTCGTGGCGTCGCGCGGCGTCTCGCCGCGGTACATGGACGAGATCCGGCGGGACGGGCTCGGCGAGTGCCTCTGCCCGGAGGTGTTCTGGACCGGACACCGCATGCAGGCCAGGAACACCACGCAGTGCCCGCGCATGCCCGACATCGTGGAGGGCCTGAACGCGCCCGCGGCCCACGCCTGCATCCCGCTGCGCTTCGACCACGGCACCCGCGGCGTGCTCAACGTGGCCGCGCGCCCCGGCCACCTCTTCAGCGAGGACGAGCTGCGCTTCCTGGAGACGCTCGGCCACCAGATCGGCCTGGCCGTGGAGCGGGCCGGGCACCTGCAGGCGGAGCGGGCCCGCAACCAGGAGGCGCGGGCGATGGCCGCCGTGAGCAAGGCGGTCGGAGGCACGCTCGACGTGGACGCCCTGCTCAAGGCGGTGGCGGACACCGCGCGCGAGCTCGTCGGCGCCGACCGCGCCGTGATCCTGATCGGCGAGCGGGCGGAGTCGGTGCGAGTCGGCTACGTGGCGGGGCCGGCCCATCCGGACTTCCCCCCCGGCCGCACCATCGACCTGGTGGCCGCCGGGTCGCGCGTCCTGCCGGCCGCCTTGCACGACCGGCGGGTCCACGCCATCGATGACCGGGAGAGCGACCCCCGGGTCAACACCGCGCTCGCCCAGCGCTGGGCCATCCGCTCCGGCCTGGTTGTGCCCCTCGTGGCGCGCGAGCGGCTGCTCGGCCTCCTCCTCCTGAGCTGCGTGGACGCCCATCACTGGAACGAGGAGGCGGTCGACACCGCGGAGGCCCTGGCCGCCCAGGCCTCCGTCGCCCTGGAGAACGCGCGGCTGTTCGAGGAGGCACGCCAGGCCCTCGACGAGCTGCGCGCGGCCCAGGAGCGGATCATCCGCAGCGAGAAGATGGCGGTCCTCGGCACCTTCGCCTCCGGCCTCGCCCACGAGGTGCGCAACCCGCTCAACTCCATCGCGCTCCAGCTCTCGATCCTGGACCGCCGCATCGGCCGCTGCGATCCGACGCTGGCGGGCGAGATGGCGGGCCTGACCGCGGTCATCCGCGAGGAGGTCAAGCGACTGGACGGGCTCGTCGGCGACTTCCTCCTCTTCTCGCGCACGGACCGCATCCAGTACCAGTCGGCGGACCTCGACCAGCTCGTGGACGAGGTGGTGCACCTGTTGCGGCCGGAGGCGCGCGTGGCCGGCGTGACCATCCGCCGCCAGCGCTGCGGCGATCCGATCCCGCCCTCGCGGATGGACGGCGAGAAGATGAAGCAGGTCGTCATGAACCTCGTCCGCAACGCGGTGGAGGCGATGCCGGCGGGCGGAGTGGTGACGGTGGAGAGCGGCCTCGCGGACGGGCGGGCCCGCCTGGTCGTGCGCGACACCGGGCCCGGTCTCCCTCCCGGCGTGGACGTGTTCCAGCTCTTCGTGACGACCAAGCCCAAGGGCACCGGCCTCGGGCTCTCGATCGTCCAGCAGATCGTGCTCCAGCACGGCGGCGACATCGCCACCGAAAGCGAGCCGGGCGAGGGCGCCTGCTTCACGGTGACCCTGCCCGTCCAGCCGAGTGAGGCGCCGACGGAGGCACGGTCATGAGCACGCGCGGACGGGTCGTCGTCATCGACGACGAGGTCAACGCCGCCGCCGCCCTGGAGACGCTCCTGCGCGAGGACGGCTACGAGGTCTCGCGCGCGCACGACGCCCGCTCCGGCCTCGCCCTCCTCGAGCAGACCGACGCCGACGTCGTGCTCACCGACCTGCGCATGCCGGGCATGGACGGGCTGGAGCTGCTCTCGAAGATCAAGGAGATGCGGCCGCAGACCATGGTCCTGCTCATGACCGCCTACGGCACGGTCAAAACGGCGGTGAAGGCCATGAAGATGGGGGCCGAGGACTACCTGGGCAAGCCCATCGACGTGGAGGAGCTGGAGGTCGTACTCCAGAAGGTCCTCGAGAAGAAGCGGCTCCTCGAGGAGACGAAGGTCCTTCGCGACCGCCTCACCGAGAAGTACGACTTCGACAACCTCGTCGGCCAGAGCCCGGAGATCCTGTCCGTCTTCAAGACCGTCCGCCAGGTGGCCCCCAGCTCGTCTTCCGTCCTCCTGATGGGGGAGAGCGGGACGGGCAAGGAGCTCTTCGCGCAGGCCATCCACGAGAACAGCCCCCGGCGCGGCAAGCCCTTCATCAAGGTGGCCTGCGCCGCGCTGCCGGAGACCTTGCTGGAGAGCGAGCTGTTCGGCCACGAGAAGGGGTCGTTCACGGGCGCGATGTACACCCGCGCCGGCCGCTTCGAGATGGCGGACGGCGGCACCCTCTTCCTCGACGAGATCGGCGACGTCAGCCCCACCGTCCAGGTCAAGCTCCTGCGGTTCCTGGAGGAGCGGGAGTTCGAGCGGGTGGGCGGCAACCGCACGTTCAAGGTGGACGTCCGCATCGTGGGCGCCACCCACCGCGACCTGAAGAAGAAGATCGCGGAGGGGACGTTCCGCGAGGACCTCTACTACCGGCTCAACGTGATCGAGATCCACATCCCCTCCCTGCGCGAGCGGACGGGCGACATCCCGCTCCTGGCCCACCACTTCCTGGTCCGCTACGCCCAGGCGAACCGGAAGGACGTGAAGGACTTCTCGGACGAGGTCCTGGCCCTCCTCCTGCGCCACTCCTGGCCCGGCAACGTGCGCGAGCTGGAGAATGCGATCGAGCGCGCGGTCGTCCTCGCCACCGAGCCGATCCTGCAGTCGGCGCAGTTCCCCACCCTCCGGCGGGCCGGGATCGTGGACGAGGGCGCCGCCCCGGAGAAGAAGGCGATGGGGGTGGCCATCCCCGGCAGCACCCTGGCCGAGATCGAGAAGGAAGCGATCCTGCGCACGCTGGAGGCGGTGGGCGGCAGCACGTCGCGCGCCGCCGACCTGCTCCAGATCAGCGCGCGCAAGATCCAGTACAAGCTCAAGGAGTACCACCGGGAAGGAGCCCTCACCGCCCGCGAGCGGGACGAGGGGGCGCGGGCCTAGCGCACCGGCACCGCCTGCGCGTCCCCGGCGAGGCCGCGGCAAAACGTGCGGGCCCGGAGGCGTGGTCGCCGCTAGAAGCGCTCGTTCCGGCCTGGCGCGTCCCGTGCAAGCTCCCGGGCAGCGAGCCCCCGCTCGCCATCCGGAAAGGGAGCGACATGCCCACGCCTTTCCCGCATCGTTATCGCGTGCAGCTCGTCTCGTCGGACGGCCGTGCCGTGCTGAGGGGAGGTGGCCGCCGCCCGGACCTCCCCGGCGGCGCGCCGCCCGAGTTCGACGGCAGCGACGAATGGTGGAGCCCCGAGCACCTGCTGCTCTCGGCGGCCTCCCTGTGCCTCAAGACGACCTTCGACGCCTTCGCGCGCCGAGCCCGGCTGGAGGTGGCGGGCTTCGAGAGCCAGGCGGAGGGCGTGCTCGACAAGACGCCCGCCGGGCTCGCGTTCACGTCCATCCGCATCTCGGTCGAGCTGGAGGTGGCGGAGGCCGACGCCGGCCGTGCCCGCCAGCTCCTGCAGACGGCCGAGCGGAACTGCATCGTGTCGAACGCGCTGCGGACGCCGGTGGAGCTGGCGGTGTCGGTGAAGACGGCCCCGGCCCTCACGGCACCTGCAACGACCTGAGGTACTCGACCAGCGCGTCGATGCGGGCCTTGACCTTCTCCTCGCTGTAGCCCTCGCCGACGCGACTGAACGCGTCGCCCCAGACCGGCATGTCGGAGTTGCCGTGGGGCTTCACCACCGCCCGGCCGTCGATCGCCCGGCGCACCTTGTCCGTGTCGAACTTGCCGTGGTTGCGCCGGGCGAGGACGGTGAGGTCGGCGGGAGCGACGCGGAGCGACGCCGCGATCGGCCCGTCGCCCTTGCCGCCCGTCCCGTGACAGGCCGCGCAATAGGACCGGAAGAGGGCCTCCCCGCTGTCGGCCGCCGGCGACGGCGCCGGTGTCGGCGTCGGCGTCGGCGGAGGAGCCGGTGCCACCGCCGCGAGCAGGACGAGCGCCGGACCGAGAATCGTGAGCATTGGGCGTGACCTCCACCAGCGGCCAAGCAATCCGGGTGCCGGGCGCGCCCGGCCCAAATGGTTCATGCCAGGCCCCCGCCGTGCGTCCGATCATCTGGACGAACGAGGGAGGCCCCGATGGCGCATGATACGCGCCGGATCCTCATCCTGGGAGCCGCCGGCCGCGACTTCCACGTCTTCAACACCGTGTACCGCGACGACGCCTCCTCGCAGGTGGTCGCGTTCACCGCCGCGCAGATCCCCGGCATCGCCGCCCGCCGCTATCCGCCCGAGCTGGCGGGCCCTCTCTACCCGGACGGGATCCCGATCGTCGAGGAATCCCTTCTGGAGGAGGTCTGCCGGCGGCAGGGCGTGGACGTGGTCGTCTTCGCCTACAGCGACGTGGACCACGCGACGGTGATGCACCTGGGCTCGCGGGCGTTGGCCGCCGGCGCCGACTTCGTCCTGCACGGACCGCGGCGCACCATGCTGTCCTCGCGCCGCCCCGTGGTGGCGGTCTCCGCGGCGAGGACGGGATCCGGCAAGTCGCAGACGTCCCGCTACGTCTCCCGCCGCCTGCGCGAGGCCGGCCTCCGCGTGGCCGTCCTGCGCCACCCCATGCCCTACGGCGACCTCGCCGCGCAGGCCGTGCAGCGGTTCGCCACCGGCGCCGACCTCGACGCCGCGCGCTGCACGATCGAGGAGAGGGAGGAGTACGAGTCGCACCTGGAGATGGGCAACGTGGTGTTCGCGGGCGTGGATTACGCGGCGATCCTCGCCCGCGCCGAGCGGGAAGCCGACGTGATCGTCTGGGACGGCGGGAACAACGACTTCCCGTTCCTCGTCCCCGACCTGCACGTCGCCGTCCTCGACGCCCTGCGGCCGCGCCAGGCCAACACGCACCACCCGGGTGAGGCGGTGGTCCGCATGGCGGACGTCGTGGTGGTGAACAAGGTGGACGCGGCGATGGAGGCGGACGTGGCCGAGCTCGTCGCCGCCGTACGCGCGCTGAACCCGCGCGCCACCATCGTGCGCGCCGCCTCTCCCATCACCCTCGACCGGCCGGAGCTGGTCTACGGGCGGCGGGTAATCGTGGTGGAGGACGGGCCGACGCTGACCCACGGCGGCATGAGCTTCGGGGCCGGCCTGTGCGCCGCCATCGACGCCGGGGCCGCCCAGGTGGTGGATCCGCGGCCCTTCGCCACGCCCCCCATCGCCGCCCTCTATGCCCGTTACCCGCACGTCGGCCCCGTCCTGCCCGCGGTGGGCTACGACCAGGCGCAGAACGCCGCGCTGGAGGAGACCCTTCGGCGGTCGGAGTGCGACGTCATCGTGTCCGCCTCCCCGATCGACCTGGCCGCGCGGGCGCGCGTGGGCAAGCCGATCGTGCGCGCGCGATACGAGTACGCGGATGCGGGAGAGCCGACGCTGGCCGCGCTCATCGGCACGTTCCTCGAGCGGCGCGTGGGAGCGTCGGCGGTGGCCGGTTGAGGACCCGCGCATGCGCCTCGTGGTCGCCCGGCGCGAGAGTGGGCGGGGGCGCGAGCGAGAGGAGGGCACGATGACGGGAGGCACGCTGGGCCAATGGGCATCGCTGGTCGCCGCGGTCGCGCTGTTGACCGCGTTCGCCGCCGGCATCCTCGCCGTGATGGGGGCGGTGATGGCGGCGGTCCTGTCCGCGCGGGGAGGCGCGTTGCGGCGGCGGCAGTCGGTCCGCCTGGCCTGCCCGATGCGCGGTCAGGCCGTCGAGTGCGAGATCGTGCAGGACGTCCGCACCGGGCAGTGGAAGGAAGTGCGGGCCTGCTCCGCGTTCGATCCGCCCCACGCCGTGACCTGCGATCGGGACTGCACGGCGGCGATGAACCTGGGCTTCGGCCTCGGCGCGCGGCTGGTCGCGGGAGCAGGGGGTGGCGCGGCCGGGGCGTCGCCTTCCGCGCCTCCGGCCGTGCACTGAGGCGCGCCTCGCCCGAGGGCGCCTCGGGAAGGTGGCCGCCGAAGGCCCTCAGGAACGGCTTCCCTCCCGGCGCCGGAACTCGAAGTCGCCCGCGTACCGCGTCGACCACACCGGGTCGGACAGGGAGGCGAGCTCGCGTCCGAACGCCTCCATTCCCTCGTGATAGGCGGGGTCTTCCAGAGCGAGGCGTGCGTCCTCCCCCGTCGGCCGGGCGTCGTGCGCGCGGAGGATCTGCAGGAACTCCCGGTGATGGTCCCGGATCGGGCAGGGCATGAGCCAGTTGCGGAGGACGTCCGGGCGCTCCCCCTTCTCGCGGTAGCCGTACGCACGCTGCCACCGGCGGAGGGAGGCGAAGAACGGGTCGTCCCACACGTCGTCGAGGTGCCCCCCGAGCGTGAACACGTCGCGGATGTTCACCGGCGAGTAGGGCACGAACACGCACGGGCTGACCGCGCCGTTCCAGTCGATGTGGAAGTACCCGCCCGGCCGGCCGGCGGCCACGCAGCCGTTGGTGGCGGTGGCGCCGCTCCAGAAGTCGGCCACGAAGAGGCGGCGCTCGCGGATGAGCTGCCAGCCGCGCTCCCAGAGGTGCATGCGCTGGGCCGGCGTCATCATGAGGTCCAGGCTGAAGGCGCGCCCGATGGGCATGTAGTGGAAGATGAACGCGTAGGCGGCTCCCGCGGCCAGGATGGTCTCGACCGTCTCGTCCGCGAGGATCTCCTCCGCGTTCTTGCGCGTGGCGGTGAAGGACGCCCCGAAGAGGACCCCGTGCTTCCGCAGGCGCTCCATGGCGCCCATCACGTCGTCGAAGACGCCCGCGCCCCGCCGCTCGTCCGTCCTCTCGCGCAGTCCTTCCAGGGAGAGGGCCGGCGTCACGTTCCCGGCGCGGGCCAGGCGGCGGGCCACGCCGTCGTCGATGAGGGTCCCGTTCGTGTACATGAGGAAGAAGCAGTCGGGATGGCGCTCGGCGAGGTCGAGCACGCCGCGTCCGCCCGAACGGTAGGCGAGCGGCTCGCCGCCCGTCACCGCGAAGAAGCGCGTACCCCACTCGTCGTGCGCCTCGCTCACCACCCGTTCGAGGGTGTCCCAGTCCAGCTTCTCCCGCGCGGGGCCGGAGGCGGCGTAGCAGCCTTCGCAGGCCAGGTTGCAGGCCTTGCCGGGAGAGAGGACGAGGAAGTCGGGCGGGTTGCACCCGCGGCGGGCGCGGAAGACCTCCTTGGCCGAGTGCTCTCCACGCCGCAGGAGGATGTCGTGCACGAGGACGCGCAGCAGGCCGCGCATCGCGGGCGGGCTCAGGCGGTGCTCGGCGAGGGCGCGGTCGGTCAGGGAGACGATGGCTCGCCCGAGGGCGCGCTTGTCGGCCTCCACGGCGTCGGAGTTCCGCGCGCTCGCCCTGCCCGGGGACGAACCGGCCAGGCGCCGCTCCGCGGCGGCGACGGCCCGCCGCCGCAGCGGGGGCACGGACTCCAGGATGCGGATGCCCCAGCGCAGGGCCTCGAGCGTGACGGCGCGGGCGGCGCGGCGGGTCAGGCCGGGTGCCGGAAGCGGGCGGGCGGCGATGCGGGCATCGTGGAGCATGCGTGTCCTCCCAGCGCAATCTCAACCGCTCCGCGGAGAAGGCACAACCGTCCCGATGCACCGTGCGCATGACCCCGCCGTCTGGCCGCCCTGAGCCGTTCGCCTCATGCCGCGGGGGCCAGGCGCGCCCACAGTGGTCATGCGTGGAGGACGAGCCATGAGCAACCAGACCCTGACCGTCCGGGACAACCGGACGGGGGCGACCTACGAGCTGCCGATCGCGGACGGCGCGGTAAACGCCATGGACCTGCGCCAGATCAAGACCGGTGCCGACGACTTCGGGCTGCTGAGCTACGACCCCGCGTTCATGAACACGGCGTCGTGCCGCAGCCGCATCACGTTCATCGACGGCGACCGCGGCATCCTCCGCTACCGGGGCTACCCGGTGGAGCAGCTCGCGGAGAGGAGCACCTACCTCGAGACCGCCTACCTGATCCTCAACGGCGAGCTGCCGCTTCCGAAGCAGCACGAGGCCTGGGTGCACGAGGTCACGTTCCACACCGTCGTGCACGAGAACGTGAAGGAGCTCATGGCCGGGTTCCGCTACGACGCGCACCCGATGGGGATGCTCGTCTCGACGGTGGGGGCGCTCTCCACCTTCTACCCGGAGGCGAAGGGGGTCCACGACCCGGCGGTGCGGCGCAAGCAGGTGCATCGGCTCATCGGCAAGATCCCGACCCTGGCCGCCTTCGCCTACCGCCACGCCCGCGGCCTGCCCTACGTCTACCCGGACAACGAGATCGGCTACTGCGCCAACTTCCTCCAGATGATGTTCAAGGTAGGCGAGCGCTACCGTGTCGATCCCGTGCTGGAGCGCGCGCTGGACGTGCTCTTCATCCTGCACGCCGACCACGAGCAGAACTGCTCGGCCAACGCCATGCGCGCGGTGGGCTCCTCGGGGGTCGACCCCTACTCGGCGGCGGCGGCGGCGGTGGCCGCCCTCTACGGGCCGCTCCACGGCGGGGCCAACGAGCAGGTCCTGCGCATGCTGAAGGACATCGGGTCCAAGGACCGCGTGCCCGCCTTCATCAAGGAGGTGAAGGAGAGCGGCGGCGAGGTCAAGCTCATGGGCTTCGGCCACCGCGTGTACAAGAACTACGACCCGCGGGCCAAGGTGATCAAGGCCATCGCCGACCGCGTCTTCGAGGTCACCGGCGGCAACCCGCTGCTCGCCATCGCCCTCGAGCTCGAGCGCATCGCCCTCCAGGACGAGTACTTCCTGAAGCGCAAGCTCTATCCGAACGTCGACTTCTACTCCGGGCTCATCTACCAGGCCATGGGCTTCCCGGTGGACATGTTCCCCGTGCTGTTCGCGATCCCGCGCATGTCCGGCTGGCTCGCGCAGTGGGAGGAGATGGTGGACGACCGCGAGCAGAAGATCGCACGCCCACGGCAGGTCTACGTCGGCGCCGGCAAGCGCGACTTCGTGCCGATCGAGGAGCGCGCGACCGCGATGGCCCTGGTCGGGGCCTGATCCCGGTCCGTCTGATCCATTCAAACCGGGGCCGCCCGGGCCGATGTTGGGCTGGAAGGAGGCCGCCATGACGGTCGCGGTCCGGGTCAAGGAGTTCCTCGAGCGGCAGGGTGTGCCGTTCACGGTGCTGGCCCACCGTGAAGCCTTCACGGCCCAGGGCGCGGCGGCCACCGCGCACGTCCCGGGCGGGAAGGTGGCCAAGGTGCTGGTCGGACGTGACGAGCGCGGGTTCGTCATGGCCGTCCTCCCCGCTTCGTGCCATCTGGACGTTCCGGCCTTCCGGGACCTGACCGGCCGCCCGCACCTCGGCCTGGCCACGGAAGGCGAGCTCATGGAGCTGTTCCCCGACTGCGAAGTGGGGGCGATGCCGCCGTTCGGGAGGCTCTACGGCCTGCCCGTCTACGCCGACGCCTGCTTCGCCCGGGCGGGAGAGCTGGTCTTCCCGGCCGGAAACCACCGTGAGCACGTCTGCATCTCGTGGTCCGACTTCGTACGTTCGGCCCAGCCGGTGGTGATGGAGTTCTGCCGGCCCTAGACGGGGGTCGCATGGCCGTTCTCGCGTTCCAGCTCAAGGATGGCCGTCCGGCCGTCCTCGGCATCCGCCCCGAATCCACCGCGCTGGCCGTGGACGAGGTCTACGTCTCCTCCTACGACCTCGCCGGACGGCCCTACGCGCTCGTACGCGACGGCTGGACCTACCGCCGCAGCCTCGACGGCGGGTGCCTCCAGAAGCGCGAGGGCGCTCCGCGGATCCGCCGTCGGCTCGAGCCGGCGGAGGCGGCGCCGGTGGCGGAGGCGGCGCGCGGCGACGCGGAGGCCGCGCTGGCCGCGCTCGGCGACGGCCCGCAGCCCACTCCCGCCGGCGAGGAGGGCCGCCGCCGGCTCCGCCGCATCGTGGAGATGGACGAGGCGGCGCTGGGAGCGGACGCGGCGCGTTTCCGCGACATCTACCGGCCCGTGGGCGTGCTGCCGCCGGACCAATACCTGGCCGTCGTCCTCCAGGGCACGGAGGGCTGCGCCTGGAACGCGTGCACCTTCTGCGACCTGTTCCGGGACGTCCGCTTCCGGACGCGGACGGAGGCCGAGTTCGCCGCCCACGTCCGCGACGTCATCGCCTACTTCGGCGAGTCGCTGGCCCTCCGCCGGAGCGTGTTCCTGGGCTCCGCGGGGGCCCTGTGCGCCTCCGACGCGCGCGTGAAGTCGTACCTGGACACGATCGGCCGCGCGTTCGCGGTGGCCCCGCGCGCCCTCGCCACCTGGGGCCAGGAGCAGTGGGATCACAACGCGCCACGGGCGATCCGCGGCGTGCACGCGTTCGTGGACGTCTGGACCGGCGGGCGCCGCACCGCCGCCCAATGGGCGGAGTACGCGGGGCGGGGCCTCCGGCGCGTCTACATCGGCCTGGAGAGCGGCGCCCTCGACCTGCTCGAGTGGCTCGACAAGCCGTTCACGCCCGACCAGGCGGTCGAGCTCGTACGCACCCTGCGCGGGGCCGGCGTCCCCGCGGGCGTGATCGTCCTCCTCGGCGCGGGCGGCGAGCGTTTCGACGAGGCCCACTGCCGGCGGACCGCGGAGGTGCTCGCGCGCATGGATCTGGGCCCTTCCGACCTGCTGTACTTCTCGGAGTTCGTCCCCTCCCCGCGCATGGGCGAGCAGTGGGCCGCGCAGGCCGACCTGCGCCCGCTCTCCGCGGCCGGCTGCGCCGCCCAGCGGCACCGGATCCTGGGAGCGCTCGCTCCGTTCGAGCCCGGCCGCGGCCCCCGCGTCGCCAACTACGACATCCGCGAGTTCGTGTACTGATCAGGCCGCGTGGCGGCGCGCCTCGAGATAGCGCCGCACCGCCGCGTACTGGCCGGCGGCGTCGAGGCCGGCCTGGGCGAGGACGGCCGCGCCCGAGCCGCTGCCGAGGAAATGGCCGCCGGCGTAGGGATGCAGCGTGGACGCGCGCCCGCGCGCGGAGCGGACCCAGTGCTCCATCGTGGGGAGCGTGAAGCCGGTGATGCCCATCGCCTCCTGGGCCCGCCACTCGGGGAAGATCTGCTCCTGCCGGTCGTGGGGCAGGGAATCGAACAGCTCGGCGCTGGCGACGTAGTAGATGGCCGGCCCCACGCCGTCGCGGTCGAGGAGAGGGAGCACGTCGAGCACGAACGTGTACGTCACCGCGCTCTCCTGCAGGACGATCGTGCCGTCCCCCGGCCGGCGGGGCGCGCGGAGCAGGTAGACGCCGCTGGCGGCGTCGGCGGCGGGGGCGAGGCCGAAGGCCTTGCGGTCGATCACCGTCTCCGGCGGGCGCGTCACGAACGGCGCCACGAGCGCCGGCCGCTCGCGGAGGGCGGCGGCCAGGAGCGGCCAGATCTCCTGCGGCTCCCAGGGAGTCAGGGTGAGAGCCACGCCGGGAGGGAAGTTGCCCTGGAGGAGCTGGAGCGCCTGCGGATCGGCGTGGGTCGGTCCGTCCTCTCCCGTCTTCAGGCCGGCGTGCGCGCACACCAGGATCATGGGCCGATAGGGCGCGCCCGTGGTCGCGGACCGCGCCTGGGCGCCGATCCCGTGGAGCCGCGCCGCCACGTGGCCGAGCGGAGCGAGGAATGCGCCGTACGACGACCCCACCCCCAGGTGATGGCCGAAGGAGGAGATGCCGGAGAGCACGCCGGACATGCCGTCTTCGCAGATGCCTCCCACCGAGAGCAGGCGCGCCTCCGGGTTGCCGGCGGCGTTCCAGAATCCGGGAGGGAACGAGCGCGCGGCCAGATCGATGCTGGTCGAGCCGAGCAGGTCGGCGGCGCCGATGAGCAGCGCGCCGCCGGAGGCCTCGTTCAGGTGGCCGAGGGCGCGGCCCAGCTCTGCGCGCAGGGTGGTGGTCGTGCCGGGAGCGAGGGCGAGCGCGGCCGGCGGGCCGGGAGCCGACGCCGCCGCGTACACTGCCTCCACGCGGGGCGCCCCCGCCCGCGGCTGCCGCCGGCGGCCCTCGAGCCGGTCGCGTGAGGCCAGGAGCCGCGCCGCGAACAGGTCGACGAGCGCGCGGCTCTCTTCGAGGCGCGCCCGTGCCAGGCGCAGCGCATCCCAGAAGCACCGCTCGAGGACGGCGCGGCCGGCCGTCCGGTCCTCGCAGCGGCGGGCCCCGTGGGCGCACGAGGGAAGGCCCGTCTCCAGCCCCTCGACCAGGGCGGCAGTGACGGCGTAGAAGCCCTCCGAGCACAGCTTGTGGCCGGCGCCGTGGGAGGCGCGGCCCTCGATGCCGTACCCGAACCCCTTCACCGTGCGATACACGATCGCCGTCGGCTGGTGGTTCGCGATCGCGGCGGCGGCGCGCTGGGCGGCCAGGATCGCGGCGAAGGACATGCCGTCGGCCACCCGCACCACGTTCCAGTCGTGCAGGGCCAGCAGCTCGGCCGGGTCCCACTGCACGTAGTCGCCCGGCCGTCCGTCCTCGCGGCAGACGTGATCGCTGTCGATCGACGACTGGTTCCAGTCCACGTGGAGGACCACGTTGTCGAGGCAGGCGGTGCCGGCGGCGGCCAGGGCCTCCGCCACGCGTCCGGGAGTGAGGCCACCCTCGCCCTCCAGCACGTGCACGCGCGGGGCATCGGGCCCGAAGTGGTCGCGCATGGCGAGGGCGAGGCCGATCGAGGCGGCCAGGCCTACCCCGGAGGCCCCGGTGGCCAGCCACACGAACGGCGTGGCCGGCGTGGGGTGCCCGTCGAGGGCGCGCGCGGCCATCCGGTGGAAGAGCGGAGTGGGCTCGGTGGGGTTGCGCCGGAAGCCGAGCAGATCCTCGAGCCGCAGCCTCTCGGCCCGGTCGGGCAGCAGCTCCGGAGCGCCGATCCGCGCCATCTCGTCGCGGATCGCCCAGAGCGCGTAGAGACCGAGCGCCTTGTGGCCGGCGGCGTAGGAGAGCACGTCCGCGTCCTCACGTCCCGGCCGCGACACGTCGTGGTCCAGCGCGTCGAACACGATCGCCTGCGCGATGCGGCCCGACGAGAGCGCGCCGCCCGGGTGGCCGGAGGTCGGCACGTAGTTGTAGAGGATCGCGCAGAGGGCGCGGTAGAGCGCGTCCAGCGCCTCGAAGGCGGACACGACCTCGGCGGCCACGCCGTCCTCCGGCGGCCGATCGACCACGATCGCGCGCCGCGGCACGAACAAGTTGGACATGGCGCCTCCCGACCGCCGGCGGGATCCGGCGAGTGTCCACTATGCGCGCGTCCGCCGCGTCCCCGGGATGGTTCCGATGATCCACGTGCATCAGGCGCGGCCCGGGGTCCACGCCTAGAGTCCAGTGCAGGAGGTGCGACATGGGCCGGAGCGCAGCGGGGGTCCAGGACTTCCTCTCGAAGCGGCGCATCGCGGTCGTGGGCGTCTCGCGCGACCGGCGCCACTTCAGCCGGGCCGTCTTCGGCGAGCTCGTCCGCCGGGGCTACGACGCGGTCCCGGTGAACCCGCTCGGCGGTGCGGACGTGGACGGGGTGCGCTTCGAACGGGGCCTGCGGGACATCGACCCGCCGGTGGAAGCGGCGCTGCTGCTCACGCCCCCCGCCATCACCACCGAGGTGGTGAAGGACTGCGCCGCCGCCGGCATCCCCCGCGTCTGGATGCACCGGGGAGCGGGAGTGGGAGCGGCCAGCCCCGCCGCCATCGACTTCTGCCGCGCGAACGGCATCGAGGTCGTGGAAGGCGTCTGCCCCTTCATGTACCTGCCGCCGGCGGCCTGGGTGCACCGCGCGCACCGGTGGTGCCGCGAGCGCCTGTCCCGCCGCGGGGCCGTCGCCGCCAGCTCCGCCGCCCTCAGGCCGTGACGAGCGGACCCGGACGGGAGGCGGGCACCGGCCTCGGGGCCAGGCGTCCGCCGAAATGCCGCAGCGCGTCCGGCTCCTCCACGATCTCGAGCGGACGCAGCGTCCGGCGGTCGTGGTACAGCTCGATCACCGCCTCCGCCACGTATTCGAGCTGCCGGCTCGTGTAGACCCGCCGCGGGACGGCGAGCCGGACGAGGTCCACGTCCACCGGCATCTCGCGCCCGTCCGGGCCGCGCTTCCCGCGCATGAGCTGGCCCACCTCGCAGACGCGGACGCCGGCCCGGAGGTAGAGGGCGCAGGCGATGGCCTGGCCGGGAAAGTCGAGGGGGTCGAGGTGGGGCGCGAAGGCCCGCGCGTCCACGTACACCGCGTGGCCGCCGGGCGGGCGCACGGTGGGCACGCCCGCGGCATGGAGCGCGTCGCCGAGCGCGCGCACCTGGCGGATGCGGTCGGCCAGGTACGAGGGCTCCAGCACCTCCTGGAGGCCGACGGCGATCGCGTCGAGGTCGCGGCCGGCCAGGCCCCCGTAGGTGGGGAACCCCTCGGTGACGACCATCGAACGGCGCACCTTCTCGGCCAGCGCGTCGTCGCGGAGGGCCAGGAAGCCGCCGATGTGGGCAAGGCCGTCCTTCTTGGCGCTCATGAGGCAGCCGTCGGCGAGGGCGAACATCAGGCGTGCGATGCGCTCCGGGGCCAGGCCACGGCATTCCGGCTCCCGCTCGCGCACGAGCCAGGCGTTCTCCGCGAACCGCGCCGCGTCCAGGAACAGGGGCACGCCGTGGTCCTGGCAGAGCGACCGCACCGCCCGCAGGTTCTCGATGGACACGGGCTGGCCGCCGGTGGTGTTGGAGGTGACGGTCACGATCACGAGCCGGGGCGGGCGCTCGGAGGGGGAGGTGAGCCGGGCCGCCAGCGCGCCGATGTCGAGGTTGCCCTTGAACGGCAGGGCGACCATCGGCGTGGCGGCCGCGCTCACCGGCAGGTCCACCGCCTGCGCCCCCACCCGCTCGATGTTCGCGCGCGTGGTGTCGAAGTGGGTGTTGCCGAGCACGACGTCCCCCGGAGCCAGCATCGCCTCGAAGAGCAGGCGCTCGGCGGCGCGGCCCTGGTGCGTGGGGATGACGTGGGGCATCCCGGTCAGCCGGCCGACCACCTCCCGGAAGCGCTCGAAGCTCTCCGCCCCCGCGTAGCTCTCGTCCCCCTGCAGGAGGGCGCCCCACTGGCGCGCGCTCATCGCGGCCACGCCGCTGTCCGTGAGCAGGTCGATCGTGACCAGGCGTGCCGGCACCCGGAAGAGGTTCCAGCCCGCGGCTTCGAGCGCCCGGACCCGCTCCTCCGCCGTGGTGAACGGGATGGGTTCGACGGCCTTGACGCGGTAGGGCTCGATCCTGGTCTGCATCGGACCGCGCTCTGGACGTGCAATCGGCGAGC
The DNA here is from genome assembly GCA_041481445.1 of Vicinamibacteria bacterium. GTDB lineage: Bacteria > Acidobacteriota > Vicinamibacteria > Fen-336 > Fen-336 > AA29. Next base: position 16,227 of record JBGPBV010000067.1, on the reverse strand, counting down.
CGCCGGCGCGGGGGCGCTCCACCGCGTTCGAACCGGCCGAAGCCGGCGAGCTCCCACCGCGGTCTCGCCTTCGCAGCGCGGCAAATGCGCCCGACCGTCCGTGCGGGAGAAAACTCTGCGCCCAAGCCCGCGAATACGCGCGACGACGCCTGCGCTCCATCAGCAGGTTAGGCTCCGCGCGGCGGCGGCATCCGGTTTGCTCTTGTGCGCGCCAGGAGGTGGCGAGCGCCATGGGAAAGGTCGAAAGTATCCGCCTCGCCCCGGCCGCGTCGTCGGCCGTGGACGAGGGTTTCATCGCGGCTCTGGGACGGCATTCCCCGGAGCTGCTCGACGTGCTCGCCTCCGGCGACCCCGCCGCGTTCGCCACGGACAGCCGCGAGCGCGTCGTCTTCTGGAACCAGGGTGCGGCCGCCCTGCTCGGCCGGCGAGCCGAGGAGGCCATGGGCCGTCACTGTTACGAGGTGATGGGTGGCCGTGACGTGTTCGGCAACCGGTTCTGCTATGCGAACTGTCCGCTCGCCGCCATGAGCCGATCCGGGGAGGCGCCGGGGGCGTTCGAGCTGCGCCTGCCCGTGAACGGCCATGGCGGCGAGCCCCCCACCATCCACGTGACGATCGTGCGGTTGCCCGGGCCGCGTGCCGACCTCTTCACGCTCGTGCACATTCTCCACCCCGTGGACGAGCGCGCGCGGCTGGTCCGGGCGCTGGAGCGCTACGTCCCCGCGGCCTCCCCCGCCCTCGCCCCGCCTGCGCCGGCGGCCGAGGCCACCGCGGCCGGCAACGGCGGCGCCGGCTCCCTCACTCCGCGCGAGCGCGAGATCCTGCGCTGGATGGCCGCCGGCCTGCAGAACAAGGACATCGCGAAGCGCCTGGACCTGAGCCTGGCCACCGTGCGCAACCACATCCACAACACCCTCGAGAAGCTCGGCGTGCACTCCAAGCTCGAAGCGGTCTCGCTCGCCTACCGGAACGGGTGGGTCGGGCCGAAGGACGAGCCGGGCCGGGACTGAGGAGACGGTGGTGAGCGCCTTCATCGAGACGGACGTCGCGCCCCGGATCACGACGCGAGGAGGCCGGCACGGGTTGCAGCGGTGGGCCTGGTGGGAGTGGTGGCTCGACCGCAAGTCGCTCTGGGTCCGTGATCCCGAGCCCCAGCTCGACGCGGACGTCTTCCGCGCGATCTGCGTGGGCACCGGGCTGCCCGCGATCCACCAGCGGTCGAACTTCGCCTTCCGGAGCGCCGAGGACGGCGCGCGCCGCTTCGCCGGCCTCACCTCCGCCGGCGAGCGCCCCTACGCCCGCGTGTACACGCGACTGGGCAACCCCACGACCGAGTACCTCGAGCGGGTCATGCTGCAGCTCGAGGCCCACCACGTCGTGGAGAAGGCCCTGGCCGCGGACGAGAGGGAGCCGACGGTCGGCTCCCTGATCTTCTCGTCGGGGATGGCCGCCATCAGCACGCTCCTCTTGTCGCTGCTGCGCCAGGGGGACGCCGTGCTGCTCGGCAACGTCTACGGGAGCACGGACAGCTTCGCCCGCTCGCTCGGCAAGTTCGGGGTGGAGGCCGTCTTCTGCGACACCTCCGACCTGGCCGCGGTCGAGCAGGCCCTCGAGTTCCGGCCGGACGTGGCCGCCGTGCTCCTCGAGTCGCCGGAGAACCCCACGCTGCGCGTGGCCGACATCCGGCGCATCTCCTGGCTGACGGAGGCGCGGGGGATCCCGCTGATCGTGGACAACACCTTCTGCTCTCCGTACCTCCAGCAGCCCTTCCGGCTCGGCGCCGACTTCGTCGTGCACTCGCTCACCAAGTTCATCAACGGGCATTCGGCCTCCGTCGCCGGCGCCGTCCTCGGTCCCTTCCGGTTCATGCGCTCCGAGATGTTCGCCTGGTACCGCGACCTCGGGCCCAGCCCCTCGCCCTTCGAGTCGTGGCTGAACTCCCTCTGCCTCCAGGACCTGGCCCTCCGGGTGGACGCGCAATGCGCGACGGCGGCGCGCCTGGCCGCCGTCCTGCGCCGCCACCCGAAGCTGTCCCGCGTCCACTATCCCGGGTTCGAGGACTTCCCGCAGCACGAGCTGGTGCGGGAGCAGATGCGGCTCGGCGGCTCGCTCATCGCCTTCGAGCTGGCGGGGGGCCGGGAGGCGGCGAAGCCGCTCATGGACTACTTCGCCCGCCGGGACACGCCCATGGAGCTGGCGGTCAGCCTGGGGTCCGCGATCACCCTCATCGAGCACCCCGCCTCGATGACGCACGCGGGCGTGCCGGAGGCGGCACGGCTCTCCCGCGGCATCACCCCCGGGTTGGTGCGTCTCTCCGTGGGCCTCGAGGGCACGGACGTGCTCGTGGATCACTTCAACCGGGCCCTCGCGCTCGTCTGATCCCGCCGCAAGAAGCGCGTCCCTCCTCCGCCGCACCGCAATTCATTCGGTGGATCCGCTCGAAACGACTGACCTGTCGCGCCTTCCTCGTGGCACGACGATTGTTGATGGCATTGCCGGACGGCCGCTACCGGCGGTCGGTGAGCGGTCCACCCTAGGGGGAAAGATGCCGGTCTCCAGCCGCCCGCTGATCGCGATCGACGGCAACGAAGCCGCCGCCTCCGTCGCCCACCGCACGAGCGAGGTCATCGCGATCTATCCCATCACGCCGTCCTCGACCATGGGCGAGCTGGCCGACGCCTGGTCCGCCCACGGGCGCACGAACATCTGGGGGGCGCTGCCCAAGGTCATCGAGATGCAGTCGGAAGGCGGGGCGGCGGGCGCCGTCCACGGCGCTCTCCAGGCGGGGGCCCTGGCCACCACCTTCACCGCCTCCCAGGGCCTGCTCCTGATGATCCCGAACATGTACAAGATCGCGGGCGAGCTGACCCCCTTCTGCATGCACGTGGCCGCGCGCACGCTGGCCACCCACGCCCTCTCGATCTTCGGCGACCACTCGGACGTGATGGCCTGCCGTCAGACCGGCTTCGCGATGCTCGCCTCCGGGTCGGTGCAGGAGGCCCACGACCTGGCCGCGATCGCCCACGCCGCCACCCTCCGCTCGCGCGTGCCGTTCCTCCATTTCTTCGACGGGTTCCGCACCTCGCACGAGGTGGCGCGCATCGAGCAGCTCACCGACGACGACCTCCGGACCTTGATCAGGGCGGACCTCGTGCGCGAGCACCGGGAGCGCGCCCTGAGCCCGGAGCACCCCGTGGTGCGCGGCACCGCCCAGAACCCGGACGCGTTCTTCCAGGCCCGCGAGGCCTCGAACCCGTTCTACCTCGCCTGTCCCCGTCTCGTGCAGGAGGAGATGGGCCGCTTCGCGGACCTGACCGGCCGCTCGTACCGGCTGTTCGACTATCACGGCCACCCGCAGGCGGAGCGGGTGATCGTGATGATGGGGTCGGGAGCGGAGGCCGCCCACGAGACGGTCGACTGGCTGCTCGACCGCGGCGAGAAGGTCGGGCTCCTGCGCGTCCGGCTCTTCCGGCCCTTCTCCGTGATGGACTTCGTGGCCACCCTGCCCTCGTCCGTCTCCCGGATCGCCGTCCTCGACCGCACCAAGGAGCCGGGGGCGGTCGGCGATCCGCTCTACCTCGACGTGGTGGCGGCGCTCCTGGAAGCGCGCGAGGCGGGCCTGGCCTCCTTCGACGCCGTCCCGGACGTGGTGGCCGGCCGCTACGGGCTCTCCTCCAAGGAATTCAACCCGGCCATGGTCAAGGCCGTCTTCGACGAGATGGCGCGGCCCCGCCCGCGGCGGCACTTCACGGTCGGAATCAACGACGACGTGACGCACCTGTCGCTCCCGGTGGAGGCGGACTTCGACATCGAGCCCGCGGACGTGGTGCGCGCCGTCTTCTATGGCCTGGGCTCGGACGGGACGGTGGGAGCGAACAAGAACTCCGTGAAGATCATCGCCGAGGAGACGCCGTTCTTCGCGCAGGGCTACTTCGTATACGACTCGAAGAAGTCGGGGGCGGTGACCGTCTCCCACCTGCGCTTCGGGCCGCGCCCCATCCGCTCGACGCACCTGATCCGCCGCGCCAGCTTCGTGGCCTGCCACCAGTTCGAGCTGCTCGACCGTCACGACGTGCTCGAGTGCGCGGCCCCCGGCGCCGTCTTCCTGCTCAACGCGCCCTGTCCGGCGGAGGAGGTCTGGGACCACCTCCCGCTCGAGGTGCAGACGGCGGTCCTGGCCAAGGGGTTGAAGGTCTACGCCATCGACGCCCAGCAGGTGGCCCGCGAGGCCGGGATGGGCGGCCGCATCAACACGATCATGCAGGCCTGCTTCTTCGCGATCTCGGGCGTGCTCCCGGCCGCGGAGGCGATCGCGCGCATCAAGGACGCCATCGAGAAGACCTACGCCAAGCGCGGGCCCGAGGTCGTGCAGCAGAACTTCGCGGCGGTGGATGCCGCCCTCGCCCACCTGCACGAGGTCGCGACCTCCGGCCGGACGGCGGAGGGCGCGCCCCGCCCGCCGGCGGTGCCGCGGGAGGCGCCGCCCTTCGTGCAGCGCGTGACCGCGCTGATGCTGGCGGGGAAGGGGGACCTCCTGCCCGTCAGCGCCTTCCCGGTGGACGGCACCTGGCCGGTCGGCACCAGCCGGTGGGAGAAGCGCAACCTCGCGGACGAGGTGCCGGTCTGGGAGCGGCGCGTCTGCATCCAGTGCAACCAGTGCGTGCTGGCCTGCCCCCACGCGGCCATCCGGGCCAAGGTCTACGAGCCCGAGCACCTCCAGGGGGCGCCCGCCACGTTCCTGGGCGACGACTTCAAGTCCGTCGACCTCAAGGGCCTCAAGTACTCGCTGCAGGTCGCGGTGGAGGACTGCACGGGGTGCGGCCTCTGCGTGGAGGTCTGCCCGGCCAAGGACAAGAGCCAGCCGCGGCTCAAGGCCATCAACATGGCGGAGCAGCGGCCGCGCCGGGAGGCGGAGCGCGAGAACTACGCCTTCTTCCTCAACCTGCCCGACATCGATGCCTCGCGCCTCAAGCGGAAGGACGTGAAGGGCTCGCAGCTCCTGCCCCCGCTGTTCGAGTACTCCGGCGCCTGCGCCGGGTGCGGGGAGACGCCCTACGTCAAGCTGATGAGCCAGCTCTTCGGCGAGCGCGCGCTCGTGGCCAACGCCACCGGCTGCTCCTCGATCTACGGCGGCAACCTGCCGACCACGCCCTATTGCACGAACCAGGAGGGCCGCGGGCCCGCCTGGGCGAACTCGCTCTTCGAGGACAACGCGGAGTTCGGCCTCGGGATGCGGCTGGCCCTGGACGCGCAGCGCGACGAGGCGCAGCGGATGCTGCGGGCGCACGCCGACCTCATCGGGGGCAGCCTGGCCGCGGCGCTGGTGGAGGCGGACGGGACGCCGGAGGGCGGCGTGCACCAGCGCCAGCGCGTGGCCGCGCTCAAGGCCCGGCTCCGGGAGCTGGAAGGGCCCGAGATGCGGCGGCTGGAGACGCTGGCCGACGCCCTGGTCAAGAAGAGCGTCTGGCTGGTGGGCGGCGACGGCTGGGCCTACGACATCGGCTACGGCGGCCTCGACCACGTGCTGGCCTCGCGCCACGACGTGAACGTCCTCGTGCTCGACACCGAGGTGTACTCGAACACCGGCGGCCAGCAGTCCAAGGCCACTCCGCGCGGCGCTTCCGCCAAGTTCGCGGAGGCGGGCAAGGACGGGGCCAAGAAGGACCTGGGCCTGCTCGCCATGTCCTACGGCCACGTCTACGTGGCCCAGATCGCCTTCGGGGCCAAGATGCAGCAGACGGTCCAGGCCTTCCTGGAGGCGGACGCCCACCCCGGGCCGTCCCTGATCATCGCCTACAGCCACTGCATCGCCCACGGCTACGACATGGTCCACGGGGCCGACCAGCAGCGCATGGCCGTCGAGAGCGGGGTCTGGCCCCTGTATCGCTTCGACCCGCGCCGCCTGGGCAAGGGCGAGCCGCCGCTGCACCTCGACTCCGGGACGCCCCGCGCGCGGGTCATCGACTACATGCGGAACGAGGCGCGGTTCCTCATGGTCGAGCGCAGCGATCCCGCGCGCTTCCGCCACCTGGCCGAGAAGGCGGCGGAGGACGCGCGGCGCCGGCATGCGCTCTACAGCCAGCTCGCCGGCATCGCCATGCCGGCCGCGGAGACCGCCGGTGTCTCCTGATCCCCAGGAGGAGGACGGACGCGGGACGGACGAGAGCGGGGCGAAGGGCGCGGAGGAGGACCCGCTCCCGCTCGTCGTCGTCGGCGTCTCGCACCGCAACGCGCCGGTGGCGGTGCGGGAGGCCCTGGCCATCGCCAGGGACGACCTGCCCGCCCGCCTCGACTGGCTGCGCCGCGAGGCCGGCCTCTCCGAGGTGATGATCCTCTCCACGTGCAACCGGGTGGAGGTCTACGCCACCGGCGGCCCCACGGAGGCGGAGGCGATCGCCTCCGCGCTGCGCGCCCTGGCCTCCGCGCGCGGGCCGATCGTGCCCATGCTCGACCAGCTCACCGGCGAGGCCGCCGTCCGGCACGCCTTCCGGGTGGCGGCCGGGCTCGAGTCCATGGTGCTCGGGGAGCCCCAGATCCTGGGTCAGCTCAAGGACGCCTACCAGGTCGCGGAGAGGGCGGGCACCCTGGGCCGCCGGCTCGGGTCGCTCCGCCAGCGCTCGCTGGCGGCGGCCAAGCGCGTCCGCACGGACACCGGCATCGGACGCCACGCCGTGTCGATGTCGCACGTGGCGGTGGAGCTGGCCCGGAAGATCTTCGCCACCCTGCAAGGCCGTCGCGTCCTGATCGTGGGCGCCGGGAAGATGTCGCGGCTGGCCGCGATCCGGCTCGTCCGGGAAGGTAGCCGGGCCACCGTGCTCGGCCGCACGTTCGCGCGCACCGAGGAGCTGGCGGCCGCCCTCGGGGGGCGCGCGGCCGGCCTCGAGGACCTGCGCCAGGAGCTCGGCCGGGCCGACATCGTCATCACCAGCACCGGTGCGCCCGGCCTCGTCGTGCACCGCGAGGACGTCGAGGCGGCCATGGCCGGACGGGGCGGCCGGCCGCTGTTCCTGATCGACATCGCGGTGCCGCGCGACGTGGACCCCGGCGTGCGCGGCCTCTCGAGCGTGTTCCTCTACGACCTCGACGACCTGCGCGCGGTGGCGGACGCGAACATGCGCGAGCGCCGGCGCGAGGCGGCGCCGGCGGAGACCATGGTGGAGGAGGAGGTGGCGGCCTACGTCGCCTCCCAGCGCGCGCGGCGCGCGGTGCCCCTGCTCGTCGCCCTGCGCGAGCGCGGGGAGGAGATCCGCAAGGCGGAGGTCGAGAAGGCGCGCCGGCGCATGGGCGAGCTCACCGCCGAGCAGGAGCGCGCGCTGGACGCGGCCACTGCCGCCATCGTGAACAAGCTCCTGCACGGTCCGACCGTCTGCCTGAAGGAGATGGCGCGCGGCGGCCAGTCCGAGGGGCAGGCCACCCTCGTCCGCCGGGTGCTCGGCCTCGTCTGAGCGCGCGGCCTCAGGCCGAGAGCAGGAACTCGCGGCTCAGCCTCCGCCACTGCTCGTCGCTCACGAGCCCGGGGCCCGGGGCCAGCAGGTGGCCGCCGTCGGCGGCGGCCAGGCCGAGCTCCTCCTCGAAGACGCGGGAGAGGCGCTGGGCCTCCAGCGCGAACCACACGCGGGCGGGCCCGCCGTGCCGCAGCCCGCGCGGCCAGTCCGCGGCCGGCTCCACGGTGAAGAGCCAGCCCCGGCCGTAGGGATCGCGGAGGGCGAGGCCGGGGTCGCGCGCGACCGCCGCGTTGACCCGGAGCACCCTGCCCTCGACGGGGGAGACGATGGGCGCGCGGCGCTCGCCCCAGGCGATCTCCGCCACCACCTCTCCCCGGTGCACGACCGTGCCCGGGCGGGGCAGCGAGACCGAGCGCACCCAGGGGACCAGCCGCGCCACCAGCGCGTCGACCCCGACCGTCACCTGCCGGAGCCGGCGGCGCAGCCAGGTGTGGCTGGGCGCGTAATACACGCGCGACCGCCAGTCGAGGCCCTCGACGGACGCGTGGTCCCGCGCGCGGTGGTAGAGCCGGACCAGGTACGGCCAGGCCCCCATCGCCCCGATCACGGGAAGGGCCAGAGCGGCCAGCACGATCAGCACGAGGCCGATCCGCGCCAGCGCGACGATCACGATCGACATCACCACGAACGTGAAGTCGAGCAGGGCCGTCATGATCCACCTCCTTGCCGCCCGTCACTCTCCGCGGTGGCAGGCGGTGCAGTCGTCGCGGCCGAACGCCGTCCGCCCGTTGTGGCAGGCCCCGCAGGCCCGCCCCGCGTCCATGTCCGCATGGCGGATGGGCGCGGCCGCCTGTCCCGTGCGCACGATCCGGAACAGGCGGGGATGGCACGCGGTGCAGTCCGGCCGTGACGCGTCCAGGTGCTGCGCGTGCGAGAACGTCACCGCGCCCGGGCTGTCCGCCGCGCCCGCGAGCTCGCGATCGGCGGGCAGGCGGGGAAGCTCCCGGCCGCCGGCGGCGCAGAGCACCGGCAGCCCGATCAACAGCGCGGCCAGGAGCCGCGACCGTGGAGCCGAGAGGGTGTGCATGGCATCGCCTCTTTCAGGAGAGGAGGAATTCGCGGGCGACCGCCGGCCATTCCGGCCCGTCCACGGCGCGGGCGAGGCCGTCGACGGGGGCCCCCCCGTCCTCGAGGGCGAGGGCGGCCGGCGCCCCGGCGCGCGCGCGCAGGTCCTCGGTGACCGCTTCGATCCATCGCCGCGCCACCGGCCCGTCCAGGAGCTGCTTGCGGTCGGCGGCCAGCCGCGGCGCCCGGACCTTCATCAGCCATCCGCGCCCGTACGGATCGCGGGCCGCCGCCTCCGGCGCGCGCAGCGCTTCCGTGTTCAGCTCCGTCACCGTCCCCGACACCGGCGCCAGGAGCGCGACGTCGTGTCCGTCCGCGCCGAAGAGCCAGGCCGGCTCGCCCTGGCGCACCTCGTCGCCGGTGGGCGGGAGGACCATCCGTTCCGGGGCCACGAGCTTGAAGGCGAACTCGTCGGCACCCACCGTGGCCAGGCCCTCCCCGTCCACGCGCGCCCAGGTGTGGCCGGGATGGAAGGAGATGCCGTCGGGCACCACGAACCATCCGGCGGGCGGACGGGCGGGCACGCGGGCGCGCACGGCCGCCCGCGCGCGGGCCGTCCCGCCGTCGAGGTAGCGCCAGAACGGCACGAACAGGACGAGGTAGGCGACCGCGATCAGGTACTCGATCGCCTTGGCTTCGACCGGAGAGACGAAGGCATGGGGGTCCATCGCTCCTCCTCAATGGCCGGCGGCGGGAAGCGGACGCCCGTCGAGGACGGGCATCCGGTTCACGATCCAGCGGAAGGTCAGGACGCCGAGCGTCACGAGGGTCACCGAGACGAGGACCTCCGCCGCGCTCGGTACGTACCGGTGCGCGACGTTCCACTGGAAGCCGACGATGGAGACGTTCAGGCGCTGCACGACGACTCCGAGCACGGCCAGGGCGGCGGCCACGCGCACGGCGCCGGCGTCGCCCGCGCGTGCCGCCCGCGCGAAGAGCAGGCAGGGGGCGAGGACGAGGCCGAGCAGCTCGACGAGGTACCAGGCCCCGTAGCCGGTCGCCAGCTCCGCCCACCGTCCGCCCTCCGCCAGCCCCTGGAGCCGCAGGAAGAAGAAGGCGAAGAGGAGGAGGGCGGCGGCGCGCCCGAGGCCGATGGTCAGCTCGTCCAGCTCGGCCGCCGGCCGTGGACGGGCGCGATGCTGGAAGGCGCGGTGGCTCAGGGCACTCTCCACGATGACCATGCTCAAGCCGGCCACCACGCTCGACACGAAGAAGAAGACGGGCAGGAACGGCGAGTACCAGAGCGGGTGCACCTTCCCGGGCGCGCTCAGGAAGAGCGAGCCGAGGGACGACTGGTGCAGGGTGGAGAGCACGACGCCGAAGGCGGTGAGGCCGAGGGTCATGTCCTTCGCCCGCCGGCCGATCCGCGCCCACCCCAGCCACTCGAAGACGGTCGGGGTGAACTCGAGGCCCAGCACCGTCAGGTACAGGAACACGCACCAGCCGACCTCGAACATCACGGAGGTGACGCCGTACTTGTAGAAGATGGGGTACGGGATGCGCCAGGGCTGGCCGAGGTCGCACAGCAGGCCGATTACGGCGAAGAGGTAGCCGAGGAACCCGGTCAGGATCGCCGGCCGCACCACCGGCCGGTAGCGCTCGAGGCCGAGGATGTAGACGGCGCTGGCCAGGGTGTAGCCGCCGGCGGCGAGGGCGACGCCGCAGAGCATATCGAACCCGATCCAGAGGCCCCACGGCGTGTCCTGGGAGAGGTTCGTGACCGCGGCCAGGCCCCCGGAGAAGCGGTAGGCGATGACGGTCAGGCCCGCCGCCACCACCAGCGCGGCCAGCCGGTTGCCGTTCGTGTCGATCGCGCGCGCGTATTCCCTCCAGGACCGGCCCAGCAGCACCTTCTCGCGGATCCAGGCGCGGGCACGGGTCAGGGTGTCAGTCATGGTCGTCCTCCCTCGTGGAGCCGGCGTCGGCTGCCGTCCCCTCCGGCGGGGTGGCCGGTCCCTCCGCCGCGCCGCGGCGCCTGATCGCGTACAGGCCCATGAGCACCGGCGGCCAGAGCGTCATCACGAACGGCACTGCCGCCAGCGCGCCGGCCGTGCGGGCGGGGTAAGGCGTGGTCTCCACGTCCGTGCGGAGGCCGAGGCCCTCGAACGGCACGTCGGCCAGGTAGAGCCAGCTCGTGCCGCCCGCCTCCTGCTCGCCGTAGACGTGGTGGACGTAGCGGTCGGGGTGCGTGTAGATGCGGGTGCGTGCGACCTCGAGCAGCTCCTCGCGGTTTCCGAACACGAGCGCGCCCGACGGGCAGGCCTCGACGCAGGCGGGAGGCAGGCCGGCTTCCTGCCGCTCCGCGCAGAACGAGCACTTGCGGACGTAGGGCACCACCTTGTCGTACTCGTAGCGCGGCAGGCCGAACGGGCACGACACCATGCAGTAGCGGCAGCCGATGCAGCGCTCGGGGTGGTAGACGACGGGGCCGGAGGCGGTCTTCTCGAGCGCGCGCACCGGGCAGGCGCTGGCGCAGCCGGGATCGACGCAGTGCAGGCACTGCGTCTTGGCGAAGCGCGGCTCGCCGTCCGGACCGGGAGCGGTCGAGCGGTTCACCACGGTGAAGGCGGTGGGGGTGGTGGTGCGCGCGGCGTCGAACACGCCCGGATCGCCGGCGTGGTCGGGCTCGGGCAGGCGGTTGGCCTCGCTGCAGGCGGCCTCGCAGCCGCGGCAGCCTACGCACAGGGTCGTGTCCACGAGCACGGCGCGGGCGCCCCCGGCCGCCCCGGCGGCGGCGCCGCGGGGCACCAGCGCCGTCGCACCCGTCACCGCCGCCACCTTCAGGAACGTGCGTCGATCGAGGTCCATGGGGCCTCCGCTAGGGCGTGGGCCGGCGGGTCCAGCGCCCGACGGCCAGCAGCATCAGGCCGAGGATCGAGAGCGGGATGGCGAGGATCATCGGACGGCCTCCCTTCCTGCGGGCGCGACGACCGGCGCGCCGGGCGTGTCCGCCTCGGCGGGTTCGGAGGGCACGGGGACCGCGTCCTGGAACATCGGGCACCCGCCGAAGTCCTGGGCCAGGCACGGGCTGGCCGAGACCAGGCGGTCGAGCGGCACCATCTTTTTGATGTGATAGGCGTCGCAGTAGAGCATCACGACTTCCTTGAGGTAGGGGCAGGGCATCGTGGCGCCTCACTTCGACCTCTTGCAGGGCAAGGCGCGCGCCAAGCGCCACGCCCGGCGCGGCTGGGGGTGGAAACGCCTCTTGGTCAGGGGCTTGGCTTCGGGAGGGACGCGACGGCGTTCGGGCGTCGCCGGGCGGCGGCCGTTGAGGAACTCAACGGTGATGTCTACTTCTTCATCGGCTCGGCCTCCGCCGTCCGATCGCGGCGCAGGCCGTACTTGGCGATCTTGTGGTAGAGGGTGACGCGGTCGATGTCGAGGATGCGCGCGGCGCGGCTCACGTTGCCGCTCGCCGAATCGAGGACGGCGGCGATGTGGTGGCGCTCCACATCCTCGAGGGAGGCGGCGGCGCCGGGAACGGGGCCGGGCTCCGCGTCGAGCCCGAGGTCGCCGGGCTGGAGGATGGGACCGGAGGAGACGACCGCCGCGCGCTCGAGCACGTTGCGCAGCTCGCGCACGTTGCCGGGCCAGTCGTGGGCGGTGATCCGCGTCATGGCCGCCGCGGACACCCCTTCCAGGCGCCGCCCCATCTCGCTCCCCAGCACCTCCAGGAGGTGGTCGACGAGCAGGGGGATGTCCTCCTTGCGCTCGCGCAGGGGCGGCAGGGTGATCGGGATGACGTTCAGCCGGTAGTACAGGTCCTCGCGGAAGCGGCCCTCGCGCACCGCCTCGCGGAGGTTGCGGTTGGTGGCGGCCACCACCCGCACGTCGACCGCGATCGGGTCCGTGCCGCCCACCCGGCAGAACCGCCGTTCCTCCAGCACGCGCAGCAGGTCCATCTGCAGCTTGGGGCTGACGTCGCCGATCTCGTCGAGGAACAGCGTGCCCCGGTCCGCGGCCTCGAACTTGCCGCGGGTGCGCGCGCCGGCGCCGGTGAAAGCGCCCTTCTCGTAGCCGAACAGCTCGGACTCGAGCAGGGTCTCGGTGAGGGCGGCGCAGGAGACGGCCACGAAGGGCCCCCTCCGGCCGCTCTCCGCGTGGATGGCGCGGGCCAGGACCTCCTTGCCGGTGCCGCTCTCGCCGAAGATGAGGATGGTGGACGATGTCCGGGCCGCCGTGCGCGCGAGGTCGAAGACCGATTGCATGCCCCGGCTCCGCGTGACGAGGTCGCGGAAGCGGTACTCGCGCTTGAGGGCGCGCCGCAGCAGGGCGTTCTCCCGGAGGACGGACTGCTGCTCGGCGATCTTCGCCATCATCAGGCTCAGCTCCTCGGGGTCGAACGGCTTGATCAGGTAGTCGTAGGCCCCGTGCTTCATCGCCTTCACCGCGGTGTCGACGGTGGCGTAGGCGGTCATGAGCACGACCGTCGTCTCGGGGCGATCGGCCTTGACGCGCTCGAGCACCTCGAGCCCGTCCATGCCCGGCATCTTGAGGTCGACCACGAGGATGGGCCAGCCCTCGGCGCGCAGGGCCTCGAGGGCGGCAGGACCATCCGCGGCCGTGCCGACGGAGTACCCGTCCTTGGCCAGCCACCCGGCCAGGGACTCGCGGACGATCTCCTCGTCGTCCACGACGAGGATCCGGGCCTTGTGGTCGCTCATGTCGCCTCCTCGGTCGCCCCTCCGGCCGCGCGCGCCTCGTCGAGCCGGAGACGGCAGCCCGCGCAGAGCAGGCCGCCCTTGACGTCGACGTCGTGCACGCTGGCCGACCGCCGCATCGCGCATCGCTCTTCGCCGCAGTGCACGAGGCCGAACAGGTGCCCCGCCTCGTGCACCGCCTCCTTGGCCAGCCGGCTTGCCGTGAGGGCGGCGGCGCGTGCGTCCCGGAGCCGGGCGATGGAGACCACCGCCGCCGGGCCCCCGAGCTGGGCCTCGCCGTAGACGAAGGTCAGCACGGGGATGAAGAGGTCGGCGTCCGTGACCGCCACCACCTTGCCCGCGGCCTCGACCCGCGCCTGGAGCCAGCGCAGGATCGCGGTGGACGAATGCTGCCGGCGCCGGGGATCCAGCGCGCCGGACGGTCGTCCGGCAGCGGGGACCACGGCCGCGGAGGCTCCCAGCGCGCGCTGGAGGTGCGTGGCGGTGGCCCTCAACAGGCCGTCCGGCTCCGGGCTCTCTCCGATCCATGTCACGGCGATCTCCACCACTCGACCTCGGCTCACGCCGCCGGCGGCGTGTCCGCCACCTCCGGAGACGGGGGGGCGGGGCGTGGCGGCGCGGCGGGCAGGCGGATGCGGACCCGGGTGCCGGCGCCCCGCGCGCTCTCGACGTCGATCGTCCCGCCGTGGCGCTGGACGATCCCGTACACCACGGACAAACCGAGCCCCGTCCCCTTCTGCTTCGTCGAGAAGAACGGCTCGAAGATGCGCGGGAGGTCCTCGGCGGCGATGCCCGTCCCCGTGTCCGCGAACTCGACCTCCGCCCCCGCTTCGAACGGCCGCAGGGCGACGCGCAGGCGCCCGCCCTCCGGCATCGCGTCCGCCGCGTTGAGCGCGATGTTGACGAAGGCCTGCCGGAGCTGGCCGAAGTCGGCCTCGACGGGAGGGGCGGACTCCAGGTGCTTCTCCACGGTGACGCCCTTGAGGGCGAGCGGATGGGCGATCAACGAGAGGGCCTCCTCCACGACCGCGCGCAGGTCGACGGAGGCGAGGGTGAGCGGCCGCTGGCGGGCGAAGTCGAGCAGGTTGTGGACGATCGTGGTGCAGCGCATCGTCTCCCGCTCGATGAGGCGCAGGTTGCGCCGCCAGGTCTCGGGCTCGGCGCCGGCGGGGTCCTCGAGTTGACGGAGGAGGAGCTTGGCGAAGGTGAGTATCCCGGCCAACGGGTTGTTGATCTCGTGGGCCACCGATGCGGCCATGCGGCCCAGCGACCCCAGCTTCTCCGACTGGACGAGGGCGGCCTGCGCCTGCCTCAGGTCCGCCGTGCGCTCCTCCACCTGGCGCTCGAGCCCGCCCAGGAGGCCGCGGATCTCCCCCTGGGCGTCCCGGAGCGAGCGCGTCATCGAGTTGAAGGACTCCGCCAGCGCGCCGATCTCGTTCCGGCCGAGCGGAGGGATCGGATGGTCGAGGTCCCCCTCGGCCACCCGCCGCGTGCCGCGGATCACCGCCGCCACCGGCCGCAGCACCAGCCGCCGGGCCAGGAGGGTGACGCTGGCCACGAGGACGGTCATCCCGACCCCGACCGCGATCACGGTGGCGCGGCGGAGGGCATCGAGAGAGGCGTCCGTGTCCGCGAGCGAGATGCCGACGTCCACCACGCCCAGGACGCTCTGGGCGGGTGGATGGGCGTGGCAGGCCGCGGCCGCGCAGCCGGGGTCGTTGTAGATCGGCGTCACCATGCCCAGAACGCGGTGGCCGCTGGCCGAGCGGTAGATCCGGCTCCGCGAGGTCAGGGCCAGGCGCTCGAGGGGCCGGCCCTGCGCATGACAGGCGTAGCAGGACTCCGCCCGCTTGTCGACGTAGGTGCCCGCTTCGCCCGGATGGGTGGAATAGGTGATCCTTCCCTCTTTGTTGAAGATGCGGACGCCCTCGATGCCGGGCTGGGCGCCGACCGCCTCCAGCGTCGCGTAGGCCTCCTGCCGGCGGTCCTCGAGCATGTGCCGGTGCGTGCTGCTCTTGATGCTGTCGCTGAGGAGGGCCGCTCCGCGCACCACGATGCTCACCAGGCGGCGTTCCTGCGCGCGGACGCCCAGGTACCCCAGGGCTCCCGTGATCACGGCGGCGACGGCCACCGTGAGCGCCGTGAGCCGGAACCCCAGCCGCCGGTGCCACGGCATGTGTGGCGGCACCTTCCACCTCCTGCAGGAGAAGTTAGACGCGGCTGTTGAAAAGGTCATCAGTCCCGACGGCTCAGGGGGGTTCGCCCCCCGGCGCGAGCCGGCCCTCGCCCGAGGCGCAACGGAGCCGAAATGATGGCCCGACAATTGCTCACCATTGGTTCAAAGCCGCAGATCTTCCGTGGCCCGATCGAGGGAGGACAAGGGACCGATGTTCGCTATGCCCGCTGCGTCTGGCTCCGTGGAGATCGCCGGCCAGAGCCCGGCGATCGTCGACGCGTTGCGGGAGCCGCTCCGGCAGGCCCTCTCCAGCCGCCCCGGCTTCTATGTCGTTGAGATCGAAACGATCGGGCGAGTGGGGGAAGTGCTCTTGAGCGTCACGAGCCGCCGCGGCCGCGCCCCTCTCATCTTCGCCCGTGAGGAGCTGGAGCCGGGCTACGTGGCCCGGGTCGTGAGCGACACCGTGACGCGCTTCGGCCTCTGAGCCGGGGCCCGTCCGACCTGCTCGGCGCGCAGGGTCCAGCCGCGCGAACGCGAAGGTATTGCCGCCCGGCGGTCGCGTGCGCGAAGAGGTTGCGCCGGACTCGCGCGTTTCGAGCGTCTTGTCTGCCTTCCCGCCGGGCACCCTGCTTGCACACCCATGTCGGCGGAGGTCCGCGATGCCCGTGTCCTCGAGACAAAAGGCTCCCCGAAGGTCGTCGGGTCCGTCGCCGGCCGCGGCGCCGTTCCGGCGGATCCTCTGCCCGGTCGACTTCTCCCCCTTCTCGCGCGAGGCCATCGATCATGCCGTGGCCCTGGCCCGCCGGTGCGGGGCCGAGAT